>JAESTW010000254.1 GCA_016763395.1 Kofleriaceae bacterium | reverse complement strand
GACTAGACCTAGGAGGAGGACTAGACCTAGGAGGAGGACTAGACCTAGGAGGAGGACTAGACCTGGGAGGACCTGGGTTGCCGGACGCCGATATGGGCATGGGCCTAGCACTTCCTGACACATCTGCTCCCGAGAGTAGCTCGGACGGAATTGTCACATTTGGGTCATCTAAGAAAAAACCCAAGGAATCAAAAGCCCGACGTTTCTCCAAAAAAGCCGAGGATGATGACGCTATTTTGGATCTCGAAACCGCTCCTATGGACGGTCCACAGATTCAACAAAGGGTTGCCCGACCAGCCCAAGATGGAGAGCGTGTAGAAATTGTCCGAGATGCAAAGAATGCAAAACGGCAAAAGATAACCGCTGCCGCACTTGGCCTTATCGTGGTCGGGGCGGGTGGATTTTTCGGATATCAGTGGCTTCAGGGCAACAAAGAGAAAACACAGGTATCCGAAACGAAGAGTGGGAATGCGCTCAAGTACCTGTCAACCGATGAAATTGGACACTGGGAACAGGCGATCGAAGAAGCCAGTACCATGATACGCCATGACTCGAGCAATTCAGAAGCGTATGCGATCTCTGCCCAAGCCCACTATGCCGCTATTTTCGATCAAGGTACCAACCTTGACGCTCACTACAAAAAAGCGAACGCTGCTGTCAACAAAATGCGGACACTGGGCGGCAATAGTACCCAAATTCCACTCGCTGAAGGCTTGCATGCAATTGCAACCCGGCAATATACCGTTGCCATTGAGCAGTTAACAAAGGGGATACAAGGAAACCCGCAAAACGCCATCGCTCATATCTTCATGGGTTGGGCACAAGCAGAAAAACGCCAACACGTAAAAGCAATCGCTGCTTTTGACCGCGCACTCAAGCTATCTCCATCGAGCATCATCGCATACTTTGGCAAGGCCAATGCACTGCTCGCTATCGGCGACGAAAAAGCGTCCGAGACCTACCTCAAGGTCACAACGCTGTATCGTGACAAGTTTAAGAAAGACCATCTGGGTGCCATCGTCGGTATTGCACAATTGGCAGAAGTAGAACACTTCGGAGACCGAGAAAAGCGGTACTTAGAGATTCTCGCAAGAGAAGATTTGGGACAGCAAAACCAACGGGCTGTATCTCGAGTCTGGTCGCTGGCAGGAGACGAGGCCAGAAATGCAAATCGCCTCTCCGTTGCAACCGAACGATACGACTCAGCAATCAAGGCCAACAATGACAACCTAGACGCAGTTGTCGGCTTGGCAGCGATCTCATACTCCAAAAACAACCAAGACGATGCCAAGGCAAAACTTGATCGAGTTCTTGCGTTATTGCCTGGTGACATTAAGGCATCACTTCTTTTGGCCGAGGTGCAAATCGCATTGGACAATCCGGACGCCGCCGCTGACCTCTTGGCAGCATTGTTCGGAACAACACCCAAAATCGAAGACAAATCAATTGTGTCCAAGATGGAACTTCTTCGAGGGCACTTACTCTCGTTAGATCCAGAGAGTTCAGAAGAAGCAATTGCCGCCTACAAACAGGCGTTAGCCTTGAGCACCGATGGCGGCGTGGAAGCCAACTTGGCCCTCGCCAAGCAGTACAACCTGACAGGTCGCACAGAAGAGGCCCTCGCAACTCTCGCACCACTTCGCGATGACGCGGACAAAAATCCGTCGTTGGCGATTCAGCTGGGATTGGCATACTTGGCTGCAAAAAACGGTACGGAGGCGATTCCCTTCTTTCGAATGGCGCTAAAAGTACGCCCAGACGATATTGAGTCTCACTACCAGCTGGGCCGAGCATTGGCACTCGCCGATAAGAGAAACGCTGCGATTGGTGAACTCAAAAAAGCGTACAAGATCAGTAAGCAACGTGAGGACATCGGACTCGAATTGGCGGACATGTACCGCCAGTCGGAACGCAACGAAGACGCCAAAGAGCTGTACCAATCAATCCTTGACGCCCATAACCCTTCCCAGAATGCTAGAGCAAAAGCGGGCGCGTTCTACGCTCGTGTCGGTGACACAGCCAAGGCGAATGCAATTGGCGAGAAATTGCTATCGGTAGACCCCGATGATCCAACCGGACACTTCCTCAAAGGGGAAGCTCTTATGGCCAAAGGCGATCCAGCGGGGGCACGTGACGAATACCGACTTGCAACCAGAGAAAATGGCACTCCGCAGTACTTTGCAGCTCTCGGACACGCCTATCGAAAATTGGGCGACCTTAGCTTGGCGATTGAAGCCTACAAGACATCCATCGCCGGCGATTCAAACTACATGGACCCAAGGATGGGCATGGCGCGGGTGCGACTCGACCGCAAGGAGTACAAACAGGTTGCCTTGGAGTTGGAAATTCCGTTGAAGGTAGATCCGGACAACCCGGAGGTACACCTCTACATGGGCATGAGTAAGTTTTTCCTTAGGAAAAACAAAGAGGCGATTGTGTCTTTCGAGCGTTCGCAGGCGCTTAATCCCAAGTTAGCGGAAGTTCCCTTCTACATCGGTAAATCGTATGACTCGATGGGCGAAGCCAAGAACGCCGCGAAATTTTATGCCCGTGCAACTCAAATTGCCAGCGCTGAAGGACAGCTAGATGAGAGTTGGGTTACGGAATGCTACCGACTGCTCGGCTATGCAATTCGAGAATCCGGGGGAAGCAGATCCGGACAGCTAAAAGCGTTTGAATCCTATGTCGATCGGGTTCGGATTGACGATGCCCTGACCAAGGAAGTTCGTGAAATTTTGATACCATTGCGGGCTGGCAGATAGCAGTACGATGATGAATCTATTGCGGAGCAAACTTAAGCAGATAGAGAAACTCGCAAAGGATGCTCTCTTCACGCTGCAGTACGTCGGCGAATCTAAAGTGCTCCAGAGACGCAGCCTTCCCGGTGCTGCGACCTTTAGTAAGGATATTTGGAAGCTCAAAATTGGGCCCCAATTGGCCATCGCATTTAATGCCCGTACTCGGGGTGATCAATGTGCGCTCATTTTTGGCGACAAGAGCTGGACGTACAAAGAGCTCGACCAAGAAATTAACCAGCTGAGCCGGGCGCTGGCTTCAATGGGTGTGTCCGGCAAAGATGCAGTGGGAATTATGCTGCCCAATTGCAGTGAACACCTCATCGCTCAAGAGACGATGCCGCGAATTGGAGTCGTTGCTGCACAAATCGGCTACCGACTCAAGTCGGACGAGATTGCCCACATCCTGGACAACGCCGATCCGCAGATACTGATCTATCACTATTTCTATGAGGCTGAAGTCCGGGGCGCCAATGCCGGCGATACGTTTTTAGAACCCTCGCAAATCATGGTTGTCGGCGCTCCCGAAGGGGTCGAGACCTACGGGTTTCGCTACGAAGAAATCGTAGGGTCACAACAGCGAGAAATGCCAATATTACGCGATGCAGGCTCAGGTGGCGTAATTGTTTACACCTCAGGAACCACGGGAAAACCCAAAGGAGCCTCGCGATCTTGGAAAGACACTGGACTGGTCTCTGTCACCGATTTAATGGCAAAGACAAGGATACGAAGCGACGACGTACATCTGGTCGTGTGTCCGCTTTACCACAGCGCAGCTCTCGCCTTTACAAAGATGATATTGGGCTTGGGCGCAACAGTAGTATTGGCCGACCACTTTGACGCCGAGGATGTCCTTCGACATATTGAGTCTGAGAAAATTACCTGTGCTTTTTTTGTACCGACAATGCTTATCCGGTTAAATGCGCTCGACCCCGAAATCCGTCAAAAGTACGATACCTCGAGCCTGCGCTGGGTCATGAGTGGTGCAGCGCCGTTGGCAACCGCTACCGCCAACGAATTCCAAGAAAACTTCGGACAGATTCTACACAATTTCTACGGTTCAACTGAAACTGGTGTGGTCTCTCATGCTGGGCCGGACGATCACCAGCGTCACCCCGGTTCTGTTGGACGCCCTTTGCGCGGCAATCAACTGCGAATCATTGACGAGCTGGGAGAAGAGGTCCGACCAGGCGAGGTTGGGGAACTCTACGTCAACAATGCGATGCTCATTGACGGCTACCACAAGAACATGGAAGCGACCCTCGATTCTCAACTGGACGGATATTTTTCAGTCGGTGACTTGGCTAGCATCGATAGCCAGGGCTATTTATTCTTGGCCTCACGCAAGCACGACATGGTTATCTCCGGCGGTGTAAACATCTATCCCAGAGAGATTGAGAACGTACTCCATCAGCACCCTGCTGTACTTGAGGCGGCGGTTACTGGGATTCCTGATCCTGAGTGGGGAGAATGTGTCGGCGCTTTTGTCGTCCTGAGAAAGGACGTAACCTTGAGCGAGATCGAGCTCCAGCGGCATTGCAAAGAACATCTTGCTAGCTACAAGCAGCCGCGGCATGTGGTCTTTGTCAACTCCCTACCGCGCAACGAAACCGGTAAAGTTCTCAAGCACAAGTTGCACCTACTTTGAATCAAGAAGCCACTGGCGGACAGCTAGGTTCGCTCGTCAGGGCATTCCAAGTCGGCTTCTTGGTCAGTCTAGTGGTATGTATTCAGCCGGCGAGCGCCAGTCCGGGTATCGCGGACAGCCGCCCGCTTGCTAACGCGCTTGAGTATGTAGATGGCGATGCTGGCCTTATTGGCAGCCTCTCGCTAAGACAGCTACAAAACCTTTACTCCTTTGCACATCGTGCGCTGCCCAAAGACCGAGCAGCCATTGAGCTAGCCACCTTTGCCGCCACAACCATATTGGGCTGGAACCCGACCCGGACAAAAGCCTGGTCAGCCAAAGGGTTTGACGTAGACGCTCCAGTTCTGCTGCAACTTGCCGCTCCTGGCCTGAGCTATGGCTACAAGACAGATGCATTGAGGCTTTGGCGGACGCGAATTATCCTAAAGAGTTCGGACATCCCTACCGCCATCCGGGCCATCCAATCGATCCGTTTTCAGAGCAAAGCGCCAATTTTTCCCCGCTCCAATAAATCCAATACCAAGCTCCTTCGCGCCGAGCTGGGAATGGACGAGATAGAGGCAAAGCGCCTGCTGCCGGAGCTACAGAAGGCGGCCGTATTCCTGGTCGCATATCCCGCACCACTCAATGGGATTCTTGTTGCTTCAGCCAAAGGCAGCGACATCATCATCGACCTGCTCATTCCTCGCCGAGGTACGATTGACTGGGGCAATACACAACATCGCGCCCTGCTTCTTCGCACTATTAAGCGACATCCCAAATCACTAGACCAGCAAATGCCAGGTGCCAATGTCCTTCGGCCGGGACACATCGGAGCTTGGATCCGGCCCGTACAGACTGCAGCCTTGTTGCGCTTTGGCAGTTCGGGGAAAACTCGGTCCACGGCTTGCTCAGATATCAGCGCGTTGATCAGCAGCAGCCCCTTTCACGCCATTTCAGCGGAGCTAGAAGTCAATTACGCCCCGAGAAAGTCCAAGAAGAAATCCGAGTTTTTTCGCGGCGCGCTGCAGTGGCATTTGAAGGATCCTAAGTCGTGGCAAGCGCTCCTCACAACTGGCAAGAAACCCCTAGTCGGATCGAAAGACGCAATATTCGAGCTAGATATTCTCTTAGACTCAATCGGAAAATTCAAACAACAAGGCTCCAATACATACGCATGGCTGCCGCTTTGGAGGGCGACTCAGAACTGTGGTTTTGGTAGCAAGTTTCTTGTGGGCAGTACGTCTTGGCCCGACATTCTCAGCGCACTGCTACACGAAGTTGCTGCTCTCCATCCCACCTCCGCTCAGTTTTTGGATGGCCTAGGAGGTACAATGCTTACCATACACCGACCAGTCAAAAGCTCTCAGGCAGCGCGTATCGTCGCCCAAGCATGGGTGAGGAGTCCCGGGGATGCAGTTGCGAAGGACTGGCTCTCGGCGCTCTTTGGCCGGCCACAAAACAACGGCAAAATCACACAATGGGGCACAGCGCCAATTGAACCATTTGCGATTTCCCAACCGGGCGGGAGCGTAATTGGCGCCGGCTTCAGCCCAGGTTCTCGTAAATTTGCGCTCGGGCAAAAGCTGAGCACGGCCGGCGGAACAGCGCTCTTGCGCGTCACAGCAAGGCCCCAAGAGCTCTTACATGCATTTCCTCAGAAGAGCCCAACCCTTGCTCCGCTGGCAAATCTCTGGCGAAGCCTGGAAGCAAAGCTAACTCTAAACAAGGGCACCTTAGAGCTCCGCTTTCGCGCTGAGTAGAGGAGCTGTTATGGTCGCTCAGTGCAAAACTACCCCATTATTCTAGGGACCGCCGGTCACATTGACCACGGAAAAACCTCGCTGGTGAAAGCACTCACCGGCATTGATACCGACAGGCTCAAAGAAGAAAAAGAGCGAGGAATCACAACCGAACTCGGGTTCGCACATCTCGATTTGAATGGCCGCCGATTTGGCCTCGTCGACGTCCCCGGACACGAACGTTTCATTAAAGCCATGGTCGCCGGCGCAGGTGGTCTCGATCTAGTGTGTCTTGTGATCGCCGCCGATGAAGGCATTATGCCGCAGACTCGCGAACATTTGGATATCTGTGAACTACTCGGTGTCCGCTTGGGAACGATTGTCCTGAGCAAGGCTGACTTGGTAGATGAGGAGTGGCTTCAGCTCGTCGCCAGTGATATCAAAGAGGAACTCGTCGGCTCTTTCTTGGAAGACGCGGAGATTATACCGGTATCTGTAAAAACCGGACAGGGTCTCGACGACTTGCGCAATACTCTGATGAAACTCACCGATGGGCTTCAAACCCGGACGCCGGACGGACGATTTCGCCTGCCAGTCGACCGTATCTTCAGCGTAAAGGGCTTTGGAACGGTCGTGACGGGTACTGTCATTAGTGGCAATGCTGCTGTCGGGGATGAGCTAATTTGTGCCCCCGGTGGGCGGCCTGCGAAGATTCGCGGCCTGCAAATCCACGGAGAAGAAGCGACCAAGGCGCGCGCGGGGATGCGCTGCGCCATGAACGTCGCAGGAATCGGAGTCGATGAAATTGCCCGAGGTGATGTCTTCGTCCACGAGGGAAGTATTACGCCCTCGCACATTATCGACATTAACTTCCGCTACCTAAAGTCCTGCAAATCCCCGTTAAAGAAGCGTTCGAGGGTTCTGCTGCATCATGGGACAACCCAGCGGATGGCCATGCTCGTCATGGTCGACAGAGAAGAACTCTTACCTGGCGAAGAAGCGATCGCCCAGTTGCGACTGGATTCAACAGAACCACTAGTTGCACTCCCAGGAGACAAGGTCATTGTCCGGGGCTTTGTCGTTCAAAAACACTACGGCACTACCATCGGCGGCGGCGAAGTCATTCGTGTCCAAGCGCCAAAGACTCGCGGCTCCGCTATAGAAGCGAACGAGCTCTTAACTCAAATGGCACATGCTGACCAGATTGAGAAGATGGCCTTAGAAATCAAGAGCGCCAAAGCAGCCGGTAGGGATGCTAGCGAACTAGCCCAGCGGACCGGACTCTCGCCACAAATCATGGGCTCTAGTCTGCAGCGGCTGGTCGAGACAGAAACCATTGTCCGGGCTGGCAAAGGCAAACTGGCGGTCTTTATGCACGGCGAGCAAATGGCTCGACTGGAGAAGCAAGCAACCGACGCTGTTGGTGTCTTTCACGAAAGCTTCCCCGAGAAACGAGGAATGCCCAAAGCAGAGCTTGTCAGCAAAATGCCGAGTGTGCTGCCAGCGAAACTATTCGATTTATTGTTAGCCACGCTAGTCGGGCGAAAAGCGCTGGAGGTCGATCAGGACGTACTGCGCAGGCCCGGCAAAGGCGCCGCTGACACCAGTGAGCTTAGCGATTTAGAGGCCGTAATCGAGGGGCTATACGCATCGTGGGGCAATACGCCAGAACGGACCAAGAACCTGCCAGAGGTTACTGGAGCGCCGCTGAAGGTCGTAAAGACGGCCTGCCATCACCTGCTTACTCTTAAAACGCTCATCAAAGTGAGTGATGATCTCTACCTGCACGTCGATGCCATCACCGCGCTCAAAGCAGGTCTCTTGCGCCACTTTGAAGGCGAGTCCGAGATGACACCCGGACAATGGAAAGAGATTGTCGGCGCCTCTCGGAAATTCACCATTCCTCTGGCCGAGTATTTCGACCGTGAGAGAATCACGATTCGGGTAGAGAACGTACGTAAACTTCGTAGTGTCTAGGAGTCTTGCTGCAGAATCCGGGCTGCGAATTTATCCCAGAACTAGAAAAAGTATTGCGCTCCAACGCCAGTATAGAAAACCGTTCGCATTCCAATCTCAAGGTTGATTGCTAGGTTATCTCCTGGGGTGAACTGCACACCGGCGAGCGCGTTGAATACTGGTGGATAGCGGAAGAAGTCCTTTTTCTCCACTGGTGCACCTGGAATGGGAGTACATTCATTTTGGGTGTCGTCGCCAAGGCATATAGCGTCCTTCGAGAGTATCTCTCCCCGGACAACACCGAAGCCAAAGCCACCACCATAGCGAAGGGAAACAAGCTCGCTTAGTGGCTTGTGCCAGACAAAGGCCGCATCGATCGAAAACCACGATAGATCTTGAAACGTAATTTCATCGATGGTCCCAGGCATGTTTGTGCCGCCGCCACGCTCTACATAAAACCCATCGTCCGGAGACAACTTGTCGTACTCAAAACCGACAGAGAATTCGAACTCTTTTTTGCGGTAGACATAGTCTAGTCCAAAGCCACCGTTGCCCATTCCCGACGGTGCTTCCTCCAAGAAAACTTCAATGAGAGATTTTGGCACGAAGACATATCGCAATCGCAGGCCAACTCCGTGACGCGCTGCATCTGGATCAGTGAGCTTGATTGGCTCCGCTTTGGGCTCGTCTTCCCGGCTATCGGCTGCCGGCTTGTAACCCTCTAGGCCCTCTTGGGCATCAGCAGTCCCAGATAACAGTGAAAATCCGAGGAAAAACACTGCGAATGGGGATAGGACAGCAGAAAAACTCTTGGTGGTGCACATGAACATTGTATTCTCCGTATAGGCTAGGTGAATATAGGTATATACCCTCTAGCAACTCGAACCCAAGTGGCCAATTCACAAAAAGTACACCAACACCTACGATTAGGTGGGATAGCAAGCATCTTATTTGGTGCGCTGCTTGCGGTGGGGGGCTGTAACGAGGGAGCCAACGCTGGATCGATCTGCATTGAGCAAAACGACTGCGCCGACGGCTTGCAATGCCTCGCTGATGTCTGCGTCGCCCGTTGTGCGGAGAATACCCAATGTGGTGACGGCTATCACTGCACCACGTCCGGAACCTGTGAAGAAGTCATTTCTAAGCTCGGTGATTCTTGTGCCAGCGAATGGGAATGCGGCATCAACCAGGGCTGCCAACTGAATTCGATTCCATCATCGTTGGGACGCCTCGGCGGCACCTGTCAACAGCAAGGCCAGGGGCTCAACATCGGCTCCGAATGCGGATTGGATGATGATTGTAGAAGCGGTCTGTGCACCATCGGACGATGTAGCCAGCTCTGCTCTTCCAACGCAGACTGCTCAGGCAGAACCGACTGTACCGATCTGCCAAGAATGACAACCGAAGGTCCCGCGCTCTTTAGTGGTTGTTTGCAAAACTACGGTGTTCTAAAATACACGATTCCCGTCAGTTCTCCTTCGGAACAAATTCTGGTTCCTGTTCCTGCTTCTGCTAGAAGTTTTGCAATGGTCACCACTGCGGACGACGACCTGCACACCATCGGAGCAACTCGGGTTGTGTCGCCCTCGGGAGAACTCCTATACAGTGGAGACACCTCCTTCGAAGGACTGGAATCTGAGGCCATTCGATATTTCCGGAAAAAGCGGGTTTCGACACTCCTAGTGCCCAATAGAGACACATTAGAGCTTGAGACCGGATATTACAAAATCGACATTGAGGCCACACTCGGACAACTGGGCATAGGCACCGTTACTCCCGAGGTTTCGGTCTTCTATAAACTCGACGACCGCCGTTTCCTCGATCTTCATTTCTACTTTCTCGATTTGGAAGATCATCCATGCAAAGAAAATATCGGAGGTATAACTCTTAACGCTGTTTCCGCTTTCGAGTCGAACACATTTCAAAATGAATACATCAGATCGATTCGGGAAATTCTCGGTGACGGAGATCTAACAATCGGAAACGTTAGCTACACCGATTTGCAGCGAGCAGATTTGGACGGTATCATCGG
>JAESTW010000253.1 GCA_016763395.1 Kofleriaceae bacterium | reverse complement strand
GAGCGAAAGCGAGTGATTTTGAGTCCGGTCAAGGCGCCTAACTGTAGCAATACCTTGCGTATTGCAAAGTTTCGCAACGCAGAGATGGCGGAAAAGTGCGGTTTCGGCGGGGTCCGACTTTCACCACGGGCTGCTAGGGCTTCTTCGCTGCAGGTTTCTTCGCAGCGGGCTTTTTCACTGCAGGTTTCTTCGCAGCGGGCTTTTTCACCGTTGGTTTTTTCGCAGCGCTTGCCTTCTTTTTGGCCGCGGCTGCTTCTTTCTTGGCTGCCGCGGTAGCAGCTTTCTTGGCTGCGGCTGCTTCCTTCTTGGCCGCCGCTAACTCAGCCTTCAGAGCTGCCTTTTCCTCGGCAGCTACTTTTTTAGCCGCCTCTTTAATCTCTAACTTCTTGGCTTTCTCCTCGTCAGATTTGGCCTTCTTCGCTGCCCGTACAATTTTCGCAGCATCCGATTTCTCCTTGCGGACAGCCTCTCGTTTCAGGCGAGAAGATTCTTTCTTTTCTTCCTTCGCCTGCGCCGCTTCTTCCTTCTTTTGCTCGTAGAGGCGTTTTGCATTGAGCTTCATGATTTGCCGAAGCCTAGCCTTTGGGTCGAAGGCCTGAGGGGCGGGCGCTCGGTGCGCTACTTTGGGAATGTTCGTCGCGGTCAACTCCTCGGCATCGAGCTTCAACAAAATTGCGCGCATTTTGATAGGCGAGGTCGTCGCTCGAAGCCGCGAAACGATTGTCGGGTTGCGCATGGTCAAGCGAGCCAAACGTCCGAGGATCGGAAGGTGCAGTTTGTCGTACTTCAGTCCGAGCAAAAAGAAAATGTAGGTTGGTTTTCCGTCCGGCGCGCCGAAGTCAATGCCATCGTACGATCGACCGCACACGACAAAGGGACGGCGGAGTTTACTGGTATCGCGAGAGCGAGTATGCAAAAAAGCAATACCACCCTCCATAGCAGTAGAAGCCAGGGTCTCGCGTTCGACGAGCGACCCGATAAACCAAGGCTTGTCGTTTAGCCACTTTTCGTTGTAGGCCCGGACAGCCAGTTCCTCAATCGCACCGAGTGAGTCGGGCGCATGCATGTCGTGGATGATCGCCGCTTGGGGCATCAGATCACCGAGCGGCAACTCCATGCCGTCTACAACATCTTCGAAATCATCGTGCTCACTCTCGAGCTGCTCGGACAACCATTGTTCGATGTCCCCACTGCGAAAGCGCCACTCGTCTTCGATCTTCAGCCCGGGAATTTTCTTGTCATCCACGAGTTTCAGAACCGTGTTTCGCCCCATATGTAGGTAGGTCGAAAGTTCGGAGAGAGTCATCAATCGGTCACTGGACTTGGCGCTCATAAGTAGGCCGACTTTATCCGCCCCGATTGTCGCGAACAAGGATCTAGGACGTAGTAAGCTAAAATCCTTGGGGCTTTTCCCTGGAAGGATCGAATCCCGTGGGTCGAGTTCGCACTCTAGTCGCTTCACAGTTTCCGTTGTTAGCCATTTTCGCCGCCTATCTCGGGTTGAGTCTTGGGCTGGCGAGGGCGTTTCAGCTCAACACGAGTAGATCGCTCCCCTCAATCCCGGCAACCGCAGCCGCAGCGATCCCTTTCCTATTATGGCTGGTATACATTCAGTGGCAAAGGCGACAATCTCGCGGTTCGTTGCTGAGACTCTCAGTGCTTGCCCTCATTGGTGCCTTGGCAGCCGGCCCTGTCGCGGCCTTTATTGCCGAGCTTGGCAGTTCGCCGAATTCAACCAATGCAGACATAGCCCTATTGGGGGAAAATCGGTGGCTTTACGCAATCGCCATCGTCGGGCTCACTCAAGAAGCGAGCAAGTACCTAGTCGCAACTCTCCCCATCCTTCGCAGCAGCGAATGCCGTAGCGGCGACCAGGTCATCTCCTTACAAGCATCAAGTATTGGATTTGCAGCATTTGTTAGCTACCAACATCTTCGCTCCCCGGGACTTCACACCTCGTTGACCGGAGCCGCGATACTTACAATTACTCTAACGCTCACCCATCTCACCCTCTCGGGTACTGTCAGCGCGATTGCTAGTCTTCTTACTAGGCAGTCCCGTGCGCGCGTCCCCGGACAGTTCGCAATGAGCACCGCGATCGTTAGCGCCGCAATACTGACGGCAGCGGCTCTTAACGGAAGTATCCTTATGGTATCGGACACTCCACGTTTTCACCTGGGAATCGTGTTGTTCAGCTTCGTAGCGGTGCACCTGTTTGCCCCTAGAATAACTCTAGCGCCACCGGTGTCGAGGTTTCCACAACTATTGGCCACAGCTCTGATCTCGGTATTCTTCGGCGTTGCACTACTTCACTTGCACTCTCAAAGACGAAATTTCCTGCAGCTGGCGGAACACAAGGGTTTACAGTTTTCACGCCCCAGAGCGTGGAAAGAAAGCATTTTGGCACCCAGCAGCATTCTCTCCTACGCGCCGCATGAAAAAGCGGGACACAAGATTGAAGCGCAGGTAGTGATTGCTTCGCGATACCCCATATTCGCAGTTGCCCGGACAGTCGCCCATCATTCTCGGTACGGGAGTTCGTACAGAGCGATAGACAGTAGCGAGATTGCACTGGGCTCAGAAAACAACACCTGGCTGCGAACGAGCTTTCACTACCGAGAGCAATTGGGCTCCAACGAAATACAGGCCATCGAATACGCTAGACGACAAGATGGACGGGTCTATCTGCTCACCCTTCACTCCTCAAGCAAGGGCTTGATACCCCTGGATAGACTGGTCTCACCAACCATCACTGCGAAACTCACACCGGAGGCGAAGAAATGACCTGCGCGAGCAGTGCCGGGCCAACTCAGCATCGCAGCCTAGGGATGGCGCTTGCGGGCATAGCCTTTTGTGTCCTGCTCTCGCTCGCAGCAATGCCCTTAGCACAGAAGAAGCTCGGGGCGACTGCAAACTCCCAAGCCGAGACAATCCGACGATCGGTTGTCATGGTAGTTGTCGTCAACGAGTCAGATGGCGTCCTCACCCCGATTAGTAGTGGTTCTGGAACCATTATCGACGTCCGAGGATTCATTCTAACCAATGCTCACGTCCTATATGACGCCAATAACCGCCGACTACATGACCGATTCATCATCGGCTTGTTCCGTGCTTCACACGCACTTCCTGAATTTGTTTGCTCAGGTTCCCCCGCGTCCGGTATTTCATCGCCCACCTTGGACTTAGCCTTGATTCAGTGCGATCGGGATTTACAGGGAGCTCCGTGGCCAGGCTCAGCTTGGCCCGCTTTGGCAATCCCCTCCACAGGCTCTGCTGCAATCACAAAGGGCAGTAGAATCTCGGTTATTGGGTATCCGGGCACCGCCTCTGGACAACAGCGGGTATCGGCGGGCACTATCAGAGAAGACCAAAGCGGCGGAGAATATCTTAAGACAAATGCGTACATTGGGCATGGATACTCTGGCGGCATTGCCATCGATGCTGAAGGGGAAATCATCGGAGTCCCCAGTGGGTTTCGCCGAGCCGCCACCACCCAAAACCACATCGTTGTTCCAACAACTCGAATCGGTCTCATTCGCCCACTGAGTCACCTTCGGCAGTTTCTTTCCCAAGCGCTGCCTTCATTTGAGGACAAAGAGGAGAAATAGCACAAGACGGAGCGCACGCTGAAGACGTAGATCTCCACTCTCTGTGCGAACTCGAGATCACCATCGTGATTGCCAACGCATGCGCTCAAACCGCAATCTCACATACTTACAAAGGACCACAGTACCTACGTACCACTACATGTGATTGTAACTCATTGAATCTTGTACTACTTTGTATTTACATAACTATGGCTATTGCGCAGTGCGTCGTAAAGCGTATAATGCCCGCAGCCGCACGCAGCGAGCGTTCGCTGGCGGACCGCAGCTGACCTCTCCCCCAATTGAGGACGGCTGCGGTCTTTTTCTTGTAGACGCAATCGGGTGTTGCTCTGGGGACTCGCGTGGGAAGTCACCCAGGAAATCAATAGACCAAAACACGAGCCCGAGGTCGCTTGTGTTGCTCGGTGGGCGACGCGCGTGTTAGTCGTCTAGTCAAAGAATGCACATCGTTCACGAACTCATCGATCCGGATGCGGACAAAGTAGTACGGAGACTGTCGAGCAGCGGATACCAAGCCTACTTGGTCGGTGGTTGCGTACGCGATTTACTGCTCAACCGCAATCCCAAAGACTTTGACGTCTCGTCCAGCGCAACGCCGGCTGAGATCAAGAGCCTGTTCCGCAACTGCCGAATCATCGGGCGACGTTTTCGTCTGGCCCATATCTTTTTTGGCAGCAAAATTATCGAGACGGCAACCTTTCGGGCGAACCCTAGAGCGGACGCGGACAGCGGCGAACTCCTCATTCACCGGGACAACGTCTGGGGAACTGACACCGAGGACGCACAGCGACGCGACTTTACAATCAACGGCCTCTTTTACGATGTCGAAGAAGAACTGGTAATCGATCACGTCAATGGCCTCGACGACTTGAAGAAGAGGCTAATCCGAACAATCGGTGAACCGGACATCCGATTCCAAGAAGATCCTGTCCGTATTTTGCGCGCTATCAAGTTCGCTGCTCGTCTTGGTTTTGACGTCGAAGAAAATACCTATAACGCCATCATTCGCCATCGCGCGGACATCAAGAAATCTTCTCAACCCAGAGTGCTAGAGGAGTTGTACCGACTCCTCCTGGGCGGCGCCGCCCGACGCTCTTTCGAAATTCTTGCGGAAACTGGAGTCATGTCGTGCTTATCAGAGCATCTCGGCTTGCTCTACGGCGCCAAAACTGGAGCGGTCTTGGACCAAGAGGTGTCAGCCCGAGTGGAGCAGTCCCACAACAGCAACAATCAGGATTGGGCAAAAGGCTGGCTCGAGCACGATCTACCTAGCGTTGCAACTGAGACAGTCGACACGGCTCCAGCCTTTCAATCGAGCTTCTCGGACAGCGTCGATCACGATGTCAGGATGGAACTGGCGTGGAATTTACTCGGTCAACTTGACCGTATGGTCGCCGAAGGCAAGCCGACCAGCAATGCACTCGCTTTGGCCTGCACCTTGGCTGCCTTCGTGGTGCCTGACATACTTCCAGACGATATCAAACCATCACAGGCCGCAGACATGGTGCAAGAGCTCCTGCAACCGCTCATTTCGCAAGTTGGTATTACTCGCAGAGATGCCGAGCGCAGCGTCCAGATTCTTTTGGCCCAGCGCAGGCTACAGCCGACACGCAAGAAACGCAGCAAGCCGATGGTTTTTGTGCAGAGAGACTATTTTAGTGAGTCGCTCGCGCTCCACGAGATGATTTCCGCCGCGCGCGGACAAGTGGCGCCGGACCTACACTTTTGGCGAAATTTGCAAAAGGAAGGCGGTATCGATCCGAACCAACCTCCAGAGCGCAAACGCAGACGTGGCGGCAGGCGTAGACGACGCCAGACCGAATAGGTGACCGGTGGCCCCAAAGCGCGATAGAACGCAGGATCACTATAGCGATGTGGTGCTCTACGACTACGAGTACCGACGTAGGCGAGATGACGTAAATTACTACGCAGCACTGGCCATGGGTGAGTTGCCGCCGGAGTCTGAGATCTTGGAACTGTGTTGCGGATCCGGACGTATTACACGCGGGCTACTCCGCAAAGGATTCCACGTCACCGGACTCGATCTTTCTGAGCCCATGCTGCAGCAGGCCAAACTGGGAATTTCCCGTTTGCCAAAACGGTTCCGCGACAACGCTACGCTCCACAAGGGCAACATGATCGACTTCGATCTGAAGCGCAAGTTCCCACTTGTTGTGATGGCCTTCAATTCCTTTGAGCACCTCTACAGCCGGGCAGAAATCGAAGCGTGTCTGCAACAGGTCAAATCGCACTTGACGCCCGAGGGAGTCTTCGCTTTTGATGTGCAAATGCCCGATCTCGCCTGGCTTCTAAAAGATCCCGACAAACGCTGGGCTCGGACGAAATTCAAGCACCCAGTTACTGGGCAAGAGCTGGCCTATTCGACCAATCACGAATATGACCCAGTTACGCAAATCGCCCATATCCGCCTGTACTACGAGCCATTGGGGGATGGGCCACTAAAGGAAACAAGGGTAGTCCCCCTGCGCCAACGCAAGTTCTTTCCGGCAGAATTGCGAGCACTACTGCACTACTCAGGCTTTGAAGTGTGTAGTCACAACGCTGATTTTGCGGGCGACAAACTGGATGAATTCGCAGATAGTCAAGTTCTGCTCTGTCGCCCGTACAAGCTATGACTTAGGGTCTGAGTTTAAATAACCAAACCGATTCTGAATGCGATCCATCTCTTTGGGCGCTTCACTCTTCGTTGCTCAGTCGGTTACTGGGCCAGCCCAGCGCCCTTATTCCCGCCTTGCCCAAAGAGCGCCTCGTATCCAGAATCGACTCATTTATTTAAGCTCAAACCCTTAGCCTCAGGGCACCCGTATCATGTCTGAAAAACTAGTAAAGCTGGAGATTGAGCGAGACATCGAGTTTCTCTACTTCGTACGCAATGGAGATGTATGGCGTGTTCGTCGCAAGGACCAATCGGACTCCAAAATGCCGGAGCTCGTCCAGAGTACCGATGTAGGAGCATCTGATGCTTACGTTCTCTACCTGGATGCGGATGGCGATCTGAGTCGCGTGTCAAGCGGTGCAAAGCCGGACAAGCCTAGGCGTAAACGAACTACAGCCAAGGCCAAGGCGGGTTCCACTGCAGGCGATGCTCCCTCGGGCAAGGTGTCGGCCGGCAAACGAGCCAAGCTGCGAAAAAAGGCAGTCAAGGCACGTAAAGAAGACGAATCTGGCTCCGTTAAGAAAGCGAAAGGTAGCAAGTCTGCGTCCGCAAGTAAGGCAGGCGGCAAGGCGACCGCTGCAAAGACGAAGAGAAAAGACTCAGCGGCGAAGAAGGCCACAGTCACTACATCGGCGGCGAAAAAGAAGCGTGTAACGAAGACGGACAAGAAGGACGCGCCGGCGAAAAAGAAGAGCGTGGACAAAAATGACAAAAAGGACGCGCCGGCGAAAGAGAAGCGTGTAACGAAGACGGACAGGAAGGACGCGCCGGCGAAAAAGAAGAGCGTGGACAAAAAGGACAAAAAGGACGCGCCGGCG
>JAESTW010000252.1 GCA_016763395.1 Kofleriaceae bacterium | reverse complement strand
GCGACTGCGGGGTTTTCGTACAACAGTTCTTCTACAGGATAGCAGAGTAACGTTCCCGCAGGCGAGTTTACCAAATCGCCCAAGCGCTCGACGAACCAGAAATCACCCTCTTCATCCCTCTTCAGCAAGCTCTTAGAAGAATACCAACAGTCACCCGTAGAGAATACGTTGCGAAGTATCCGCGCATCTCTTGTTTCACTCAATTCCCCCGCCCCTACCTTGCTTACTAGGAGTCCGATCTCGTTCGCAGAACACGGAGAATGCCGGCCTTGCTCATCCTGTGCAAGCTCTCCCTGCGCCAGGTCGTAGCGTAGTAAGGCAATCTGTGCACTACCGGGCAAGGGGGTTCCCACTGCCCCAATCTTGCTCCCGGACGCATTGACTAGCACGGCGTTACTCTCCGTACTTGCGTAAAACTCCAAGACTCCAAGGGGGCCAAACCTCTCAACCAAGCGCTGCCAAACCGATACTCGCATACCACTGCCGGCGAACAAGCGAATCGAGTGTCCGTTCTCACTTCGAGTATGAGGCGCATCTACTAGTGCTCGACACATCTCCCCGGCATAAAACACTACTGTAGCTCCGTATCGCCTGGTCTCATCCCAAAAGGTGTCCGGAGAGAATCCATCTGCCAGCGCCAAGCGCGCGCCTCCCACAAGTGCCGAGCCCACCGCAACCATGGTTCCGGCTGCGTGGTGCAGAGGCAAACAGCAATAGACTGTATCTTTGGCGGTCAGAATCGCTCCAGCCGCTGCTCCGTACGCGGAGAAAGCCCAGCGCCTGTTGCTTACTAATAGTGCCCGTGCTTTGCCCTTCGCATCTTGGGAAACAATTACCATTGCTAAATCGCGAGCCCGTCCGGGATTGGCAGTATACCAAGAAGGAACCTTCACAGCCTCAGGGTCTATAGCCTCCATGTCCACGACTCCCTTGGCAAGCTCACGCTCGCCGGACGCTCCACCTATCGCTAGGATCTCACCGTCAAAATTCTTCGCCGCCTGGCAAGAGTTTTCTGGATCGACGACCAGAATGGCTACTTCTGCAACTTCGATTGCATCCTTTAGTACTGCATCAGAAAAACTCGGATCGAGAAGAACCGCTACTGCGCCGATGCGATTTAGGGCACCAACCATCGAGAGATAACTCGGTCGCCCCTGCATGAGAACGCCCACTCGTTGGGTTGGCAGCACTCCGCAGGCAATGAGCCCCTTGACGATGTTGTCGACGCGTATGTTTGAGGCCTTGTACGAAAACGCCCTTCCCTTCCACAGAAAGAAAGTCTGCTCGGGGACCGAATCCGCCTGCTCAAGCAAGGCCAGTGAAAAGCTAATACGCGATCCCTGCTCGATCGATCGCAATCGCCTCAACCTCGGCATTTGGTAGCGCAAGGTATCTGCAGAGTCGCTGAGCTGCTGCGCCGCTTCCGATGCACGATGAAAGGCCGAGCGAGCGAGTTTGTTCACTACGTCGAGAGCCAACTCGACATCACCTTGCGCCTCTTCGGCTGTCACCGGGCTCGATGTGGGCTCCGCGGGTTCTTCACCAATCGCTGCCGGCGCTTCTCCCGTGCCGTCGTGCCACCGAATCCAATCCCGGACAGTTGGCCAAGTACGAGATAGTGACACGGAACCAACGACTAGCCCAAAGTGTCCGGCGCGAACACTCACTTCGCTAACCTGTGCATTGGGCGCAGCTTCGTGAATGGCCCGCACCGCTTCTGGCGAAGCCATTTCATCCCGAAGCCCAACAAAACAAAGTATCGGACAAGTGATATCAGCTAGTGTGAGAGTTTTACCGTCGATAACAAAACCACCCGTGGCCATTCGATTGGCGACAATAAACTCGTCGATAAAGGTACGTAAGGCTGGGCCCGGCCACGCCACAAAACCGTCTCCTCGAAGAAAGAGCCGCTTTGCTTCTCGCTGCTCCAGAGCCTGGCGATCATGTAACTTACTCAAGAACTCGGCGATCTGACTCACCTCTTTGCGCATGCCCATCAGCTTGAAACCGAGACTGCTTAGCGTTGCCGGCAATCCCTCCACACGCGAAATCGGACCGCCCAACACAGCTCGCATCCCCCCGGCTACTTTCTCCGCAAAGGCATCACTGAAACCAGGCACCGATCGGTGAATGTCTACCGGACTACCGAATGTAATAACCGAAGCGAGTCCCTCATTTCGGCGATACGCTGCGCACTGATAGGCAAACATGCCTCCCTGGGAGTACCCGGCCAGATGCACATCCCGGCGAGTGATATCCCGTATCTTGTCGATAGCATCGGACACAGCCATCACATGATCATCGAGCGTCCGGGAAAGTCCCCCCTCTTCCTTCTCTGGCGCTCTAAAATCGCACACCCATACATCGACGCCATCTCGGACAAGGGTGGTTGCAGCGCTGAGTTCGGCGGAGATGTCGTATATCTCGGCGGTTATCATCAAGGGCGGTATGAGCAGCAGTGGCGCGCTAACCTCGGTATTGGCTGCCAAGGTGCCTCGATACCTGCGCAAGGAGTAGCGCGATTCTGAATGCAATACATCGAATCCAGCGCTGTAGGGTTGTGAAAGCCGCCCCACCTGAATCAACTCGAGCGCGTTCTGCGCCGCCATTGCCACCTTGCGAGCAGAGCTCTGCCAACGACCTTTAGTCCATATACTTTGTGCCACGATCTCCTGCATCGTACCGGACAGGAGAGCGCAGCGGATACTGACGCGGCACTATTTTGAGCGATAGTTACGCCAGATTCAAATCGATCGCCGCTCTAGCCTTCGGTCCAGGCCGGATTTGTCTACCAATCGGCCATACCAAGCATGGTCGCGTTCAGGCATACTTGTCCGCTTCTCGGGTCGGGCCTACTGGCGCCTCAATCGTTTTAGCTGGCGCATCCAGCCTGCTCGTGCTTTTTCCACTGAACTCGCGAGTGCTCCTTGAGTGAGTCGGTGCCATTGTGCTGGTGTTCCGCAACGGCAGCGCGGGCTTTGAGGGCCGCAGCAATTCTCTGTGGGCTACGACCTCTAAGAGCGATCACTTGCTATCAAGCTAAGAAGAGCCCGGAACTCAAACTCGGGTCTTTGCAACCGAGCGGCCCCAATTGTCGCGTAATAGGAGCGTGCGGCCGTGGTTGTTAGCTGCATGTAAAAAGGCCCAAATGCGTAGCGGCCGTATTGACCCTCGGCACCATAGCTCAGTGCACTCACATGCGGGCTGACTCCGGGAGGAGCCCCGGACTGCTTGGTTTGTGCACCGAAAAGGCTCACACTTGCTCTATCGTCATAGCGAAGCAGTTGTCCGAAGAGTTCCGCTCGCTCTTCAGCGAGTAAACGAAAATCCGAGTCAGGCAACAAGCGACGAGAGTATCGAAATGAGCCATTCTTCTCGGGTGTTCCAAAACTCACTTGGGTATCAACCCCAAAGAAAAAACGTGTTTCCAAGGGGGCCTGGGCGTTTCCCAGAGTGCTGATACTGCCATTAACGAAAGCAATGTCTCCGTCCCAATAGAGCGCCTTGCCGATTGGCACACCTTCAAAAGTAAAAGGCGAAATACTCATCACTGTTGAACTCAACTTGGCAACCTGATTCTCTTGTTGTCCCGCAACTGTCGTTTTAAACGCCGAGTAGACTCGATCGCCGCCCAAGAACCCCGCTTTGTATCGATTAAATTGAAAGGCACTAACATCAATTCCAAAACTTAAGTTTTTGGGAACACTAGAGTCATTGGGCACCGAAAAGTTCTGAAACTGTACGTCCGCCCTCATCACCTGCCCTTGCCAAGTAGTATCGAACCATCGAAAGCCTCGGATCCCAACCTCTACGCCATCAGAGTTATACCGATCTCTGGGAAGCGAGGGCGCGCTCTTCAACCCAACACGTAGGTCTCGCTGTCGCAACACTCCAACCTCGATCGAGAAGGGCCCCCAAGGCAGGCAAGCAGTGACTCTTGTATCGTAAGAAACTCCGAGCCCGTCTTGCGAGAAACCAATGCCATTGGCCTCCGCCCCAAGGTAGCGACAAAGAGGAGCTACAACATCCAAAGAGGCGCCCAAACTAAGCCCGGCATAGCCGCTGGATTCCACTTGGCCTCCGGCGTAAGCGCTCCATGAGACCGTCGGTTTGTACTGATACTTAAGTTGCTCCCATGCCATGCGCAACTCAGGATCTGCACTGGCTTGTTTCCAGACCTCCCCAAGCTCGTAGAAAGCTGAACCGAAGTCTACCCCAGTATTGAGCAGCGATGTTACCTGTCCGATTGCACGATGGCGGTTGACAAGTTGAAAGAGTTGGCTAGCATCCGACTGCCCTTCTTGGTCTGTGGCTCTGGGGGGATCCGACTCAGGCGATTGCGCACCCGCTATCGATACAAGCAGCAGTGAAGCCAGTGATATCTGTCCGGCTGTCCAGAGTCGAAATGCGCCACTCGTCATCACGGAACACTAGCATTGCCACGACTCATTTCCCTCGGTAAAGAGTGGCAAGCTGGCTTCCAAACCGATCGACTCTCTAGCTAACACCGTAGGCGAGCATGGCGTTGGCGACCTTAATGAATCCGGCAACATTGGCTCCTTTTACATAGTTGACGAAATCTCCATCTTGGCCGTGATCAACACACTTGGTGTGAATGCTTTCCATAATTGCCCTCAGCTCTTTTTCTACCCGCTCCGAGCTCCAGGACAGTCGCTGCGCATTCTGGCTCTGTTCAAGCCCTGATACTGCAACCCCGCCAGCATTGGCTGCCTTTGCTGGACCAAATAGAACTTTGGCTTTCAGAAACACTCGCATGGCCTCCAAAGTCGAGGGCATATTCGCCCCTTCTGCAACACAGTAACAACCATTGTTGACCAGATCCTTGGCGTCTAATTCCTCTAGCTCATTTTGGGTGGCGCAAGGCAAGGCTATATCGCATGGAATTTTCCATGGTCGCTGTCCCGCCTGAAACTCAACTCCAAATTTCTCTGCATACTCGCTGATTCTTCCTCTGCGAACTTCTTTGAGATCTTTAACGTATGCGAGTTTTTCCAAGGTGATGCCATCTGGATCATAAATCGTGCCACTGGAGTCGGACAAACTAACAGGTTTGCCGCCCAGCATAATAATCTTTTCTGCAGCATATAGCGCAACGTTGCCAGAACCAGAGAGAACAACCCGCTTGCCCGCGATCTCTCTCGAGCTTCGTTTCAGCATGTTCTCAACAAAATAGACGGCCCCGTATCCAGTAGCCTCTTTGCGAATGAGGCTGCCACCAAACTCCAGCCCCTTTCCGGTGAGAACCCCGACAAAGCGATTTGTGAGCCGCTTCCACTGACCAAACATGTAGCCAATCTCCCTCGCGCCAACGCCGATGTCCCCAGCGGGCACATCCGTATCCTCACCGATATGTCGGCTTAGCTCGGTCATCAGAGATTGACAAAATCGCATCACTTCGCCATCGGACTTGCCTTTGGGGTTGAAGTTCGATCCGCCCTTTCCGCCGCCCATGGGCAGTCCG
>JAESTW010000251.1 GCA_016763395.1 Kofleriaceae bacterium | reverse complement strand
GGCTAAGAACAAATCCAACGCTTCTATGGTCTCCGCTCCGACTAAAATGGGTATTTCACCTACGATCGTCTCCTCTACGACGCTCGATCCGGCGAACACTCCGGCTCCTTCTGCGCCCACGGTTGCAGCAGATCCAAGCAACAAGACTCGCGCGCCAATGCTTCTTATTGGAGGTCTAATGGCAGCAGGCGCAGCAGCGGCAGCAGCGTTTGTTCTTCTTAGCAGCGGCAGCGAGGGCTCCTCAGACACAAGGCCCACAGGCAATGGGGCTGAGTCTCCAGTGGTGGCCGTGCCATCTCTCTTGGATGCGGAAACAAAGACTGCTACCGCGACTCAGCCGGCGGACGCACGCCCCGCTCTATCCAAGTTCGTGACGATCGAGATACTCAACGTGCCCCCACAGACGAAGGTGTTTTCGGCGCTCGGACGAGTGGGAATTGCGCCTGGTAAACTTCAACTGGAACGCGGCGATGAAGCACTGAGTTTGACCTTCGAAGCTGACGGCTACCAAGGTAAGTCGGGCGTCGTAATGGTTAACGCACACGGCAGCTTTGACGTAGGCGGCCTGAAGCCGGACAAACGCCGGAAGCCGGCCAAAGGCAAAGGCAAAGGCAAAAAGCGCCCCAAACGGGCGAGCGAAGATTCCAAGAATACTATCGAGACATTTGACTAGGGTTCTACACCCAAAACAACGACTAGACTACATATAGGAGCTGCTGCATGAGACGATTACCTGGGACATTGCTGTGCTTGAGTTTGTGGGGCCTGTCCGGCGCCGCTTGCTCCAACCTTGATGAAATCAGACCAAACATCTGTGGGAACCTGGCGCTGGATACCAACGAAGATTGTGACGGGTCTTCCCGCTTCGACAACGACGCAATCGACGCACCTCAGACCGCTTGCGGCAAGCCAAACACGGAGAACGGTTGTTTCTATATCCACGATTTCGGTGGCGAGATCGACTGCCCGAGCGGCTGGGCTGCAGGCGACGATGGAAGATGCAGATTGCCATCGGGAGAGTTCACTCCCGATCCAGACGCACCCTATCGCTTCCCCGTCGACAACTTTGCCGTTGGCGATGTTGACGGTGATGGCTTTGCCGATCTGATCGGCAATAGCTCGACCACTATCACAGTACGCTATGGTAGCTCCGACGGAAGCTTTGTTGATGAGCTGGAAGTCTTTACCAGAGAAGCAACCGGACCGTTGGCCTATCAGGACCTCGATGGTGACAGTTTACTCGACGTCATTGTGCCAATCCCCGGTGGCATGTACACGTTGCTCGGAACCGGTAATCGCGACCTAGAACCAGTCGCCTATTCTTCCTTTCCAATCGAAAACGGAGACAAGCCCCTTAGGCTGATTTCGCTACCTTCGGACGAGGCACTCAACGTGGTAACTCCGGTTGTGGTGTTTGGAGCGGGATCAAACGGATATCTGCTGACCTTCCCTGAACAAACCAAGCAACCGCCGCTCCCTGTTGACCAGGGAGCAGACATGCTCGCCGGACGAATCCCCGTGGGTCTTCTCACCCCTCCTCCTCCGTTCGGAAACAACCTCCCAGATGCGCTATTGCAGAGAGGGAGACACTCCTTTGCACTGGCCTTTCTCGGCGACACAGAGATCAATATCTATACAACTTCTGGCGAAGTCTTTGATGGGTCGCTGAGAATCATACTTCAACAAACCGTGGCATTGCCGCCCAATACTAGGCCCGGCCCAGGCGGCGCTCATTTCGCAGATGTGAATGGTGACGACAATTTGGACTTGGTTGTTTCTGCGATTAAACAATCAGGAACCGGACGTGAGGATATTTCTATTGCGCTAAATCAGGGCAACGGAACGCTCACAACCCTGAGCCTGGCACCAATTCGAATCTATAAGGAGACTGGCGCCGTTGATACTTGGAACAAAGTACCATTTCCACTGGCAATGGCGGATGTGTCCGGTGACGGAATTGCCGACTACATTACTCTACGTGGCATTTACACAACCAATATCGGAAGCGTCCCTGCAGGTCTCGGAGTTGTATTCCGAACAGGCACCACACCTACTGGCAGCGATTGGAATAATGCAACGATCGCCGACCTAAACAGTGATGGTGCCCTCGATGTAGTGACAACTACCGACGATGAAAACTCTCTTTCCGTATATATCGGACATGGCTCCGGACTCTTCAATAAGTTTACCGTCCCAACCGAAGTCCCTCCATCTATGCTTCGCTCAGGCGACTTCGATGGTGATCTGATTGCCGACATAGCCTTTGTTGAGGTCGACGAAAATGACGACGAAGCAGATAGAATATCAGTTGCATTCGGATCTCGGACAGGCTCAATAAGCACTCCTATTTTTATGGGAACCCTCGGACACATCGAAGTTCTTGAACCTGCAGTCATTCCCAGCGCCCGCGGCGTTGACGCTATTCCTGACCTGCTTGTGGTTTCGCGATTTACGACATTTGATATGGTTGGAGATCTCACTGAAACGCGCTCTACAGCCTTTCTTGAGGGCGATACTGCGAGACGAATGGTATCTCCTTTTGTCTTGCCTAAGACTGAAAACGACGATGGCTTCGATAGTCCCGTCCAGATTGTTGTTGGCTCCTTTGTTGGTGAAAACGACGACATCCCCGATGTACTCATTGTCACCGTTGAACAACTGGATGACGAAGTCGAGGGCGAACGAGAACACCGACTCTTTACCCTGCGAGGCACCGGTGGTGGACAGTTTGCAATCACTGGCTCCGGCACTACCGGTAACGGCGAGGATGAGAGCTCCGATTCAATTATTCAAGCAGAGGGTTTCAATGCAGCCTGTGCACTTTGGACCGTTGGTGACCTTCACAAACACTCCTCTAAAGCAGCCGATTTGGAGGCCGATCCAAATCTGGACGGCACAGATGAGCTTATTGGTTTCGATGGTTTAGTCGGACCAGGCATCTGCTCAAACGAACACTCAGAGTTACAAAACGTGGTCGTAAGTTCGACGAGTGACGATGTGCAACCACTGGAACTATTGTCCGAGGCATCCCAAGCCACCACCCTAAAATCAATTTCGGATATCGAACTCTTCGATGCAGATTTGGATGGTGATCAGGATGTAGTAGTGGTCTATCGAGGGTTGGTAGACAATATGAGCCTCGACGAGAACTATGCGTCCGAGGGGGATGGAGTGGTCGTCTACTGGAACCAAGATGGCAGCTTCCCGGGAAGCTCTCTCCTGGACGGATCGGACCTCCAGATGCGATCAGCAGCACCTATCTTGCTCTTGGGCGATGATGCGATACCAGAACTTCTCGTATTGGGAAAAGATGGGCTCTTTATATCTACCCTGACCCCAGACAACAAGGAATTCTCCTCTTTGGAGCCTCTTCCGAACTTCATACCCGACTTTGAGTACGAAAGCTTTGAAGTCGGGGACTTCAATGGTGATGGTTTGACCGATCTCGCACTCATCTTTGGCTCTCAGGTCGATATTCTTCTGTCCGTACCGAAGGAACCGCTCGGCACTCGTCTTGCGGCAGCGGCTGCTCGTGAAGATGACACGTTGACGGATCTAGAGGAGGTCGGACAATGACAATCACTTCATTACCCACAGTTCTCACGGGTTTTGCTCTTTCCGTAGTGCTGCTACTGGGAGCGTCGCAACCAGCTCACGCAGACCAACGTGAAGAAGCCAAGACAATATTCAGAGTCGGCGCAAAGGCCTTCAGTAGCGGGCAGTACTTGATGGCCGCAACTGCCTTTGAGCAGGCTTACAAAAAGGCACAGATACCGACCGTCGCCTTCTCCATGGCGCAGGCCTACCGTCTGCAATACGCTATCGATGGAGATCCTCGCTGGCTCAAACGTTCAGTCGAACTCTACCGCATCTATCTGTCTCAACAAAAATCCGGTGGTCGACGTACTGATGCAGCGGCAAACCTGGCCGAGCTCGCTCCGGTCTTGTCCGCGCTCGAGGCGAAGAGCCGGATCGAAGCAGTTGAGATCAAGAAGCAGACGATGATGATGGTCAGCTCCCAGGTCGAAGGAGCAATGGTCTCTATCGGCGGCGGAGAATTGCAATCGATGCCTCTGGGGAAAGAGCTGAAGCCGGGCCGCTACGAAGTTATCGTAGAAGCCGAAGGGTACTTCACTTTTAAGGAAGACCGAGAAGTCTTCGCTGGCCAGTTTCGAGCGGTTGAGGTGAGCCTCAAAGCCAAACCTGGATCCATCTCTGTCCGAGCAGAGTCCAGTGCATCAGTTTCCGTCGATGGACGGCTCTATGGAGTCACTCCCCTTGCGCGTCCGATCGAAGTCCCCGCAGGTACGCACCTCATCACGGTTTCGAAGAAAGGACGAATTGGCTACTCCCGAGAATTCTCTGTGGAGCGTGGCGGCAACCTCGACCTCTCTGCCCCACTAAAAATGAGCGGACAGCGCAAAGGCGCATTGTGGACAATGGGTGCTTCTGGCGCTATCTTACTCGCCGCCGGTGGGTACGGTGTTGCTGCATTTCTGGCGGACAACGATGCAAGCGATTTTCTCAGTGCAGCCAAGGCGAGTGGCGGTCTCACTCCATCGCAACAAAGTGAATACAATAGCGCCCGAACTCGCCGCGACGATCGCAGGACTACGAGCTTCGCATTACTCGGCGTAGGCGCTGTAGTTGCCACCACTGGAGCACTGCTCTACTTCATGGAATCGCCGCAAGTGGAGCAGGCCCCTGGGCGTATCATGATTACACCGATGGTGGGATCGGACACCCAGGGCATGGCTGTTAGCGGCCACTTCTAGCCCCGAGGTCCTTGTCAAATCCAGCCCGCCCTTAGGGGCTTTCAGCAGCGGCGATTCGGCCTCGGCCTTGTCGCTTTTGATGGTAGAAAAGTAGGCCGGACACAGGACCGAGTATCGGGGATGGTCCGCCGCTTCCGAAGAGACCTGAATCTACAATCTCATTGCCATCCAAGAAACGTTCCCACTTCTCTCCGCCGAAGCTCGCCTGATAGCCAACGGTTTCAAAAACTTCGCCATCGTTATCGAGGCTCCATGCCTCATAGTAGAGCCCGAAGAGTTCTTGGCCATCTAAGGTCCTGCTTATTCGCAGTGCGGGGGCAGCCACTCCAGCCTGGTCGATTGTGCCCTGCTCACTGCTTCTTGCGGCTAGTATCACTCTGGCTGGCCCAAAGCTCAGTTCGTCCGGCGACTCACGTAACATGATACGTTGATTGGCCATGTCCGCATACACCAGAATGTGTCGGCCCTCAGCCTTGGTGATGTTCGGGTCTAGCCCCTCTACGATGGGATTGTTGACATCTTTGACGTAGGTTTGTCCGCCATCGATCGACACCGCACGTCCTATCGCGGGATCCAAATCTCCACCTTCGTAGTAGAGAGTAACTTTTTCGCCTTCCCGCAGCAGAGAAACCGAGCGAACTTGACCTTGCTCCCAATCCTGATCTGCGGACAACACAAGTTCCGGGGTTCCGGATACCTCGTGTATCGAGGGCAAGTCGACCTTCCAGATCGTACTGCCCTCTTCATCGAGACGGGTGTAGTGAATGAGAAAGGTGTTGTCGTCTTGTTGCTCAACGCTTGGGTCAAGCAAGCTCTTCGTCGCTGTCACTACCACATAGGGTTCATCGGCGGGTGTATCAAAGTCGACCGGTAGTGGGGTAAATGGGCCACCTCCGTGAATCGGTAGGTTGTCCGAGCCACCGCCTTCTTCGGCAAAGGGCCCCAGCCCACAACCGGATATCAGCGAGTAGCCCAATAATAGCGCGCAAGTTCTGGAAAGGTGACTCATTCTAAAACTTCATCTTCGACGTTGCAATGAACTGCCAAACAGATCCGCTCGAGAGCACATCCCCAACTCTATCCACTGGCGACAGTTTTCGGTGTTTCCTGTCCGCCAACCTAGTGTGCGCGAAACTGACATCGAAAGAAATCGGACGGACAAGAATGGAACTATAGTCTTCCAAGGTGAGTCCGAGCCCAAGTGAGCTTGTATGCTTGTCGTTGTCGATAAAATTGGTACTGCCAATTTGCTCCGGCGCAGGTGACGGCTCGAAGCTGTATCCCGCTCGCGCAAACCAATCGCTCTGGGTTCCACTCTCACTTTTCCCGCGGTACGCCAACCACTCGATGCCGACTCGCGGAACCAAGATATCGTGAAAACTCGTCAGCGCCAGAACCGTTTCCTCTGGCGGTTGTAGGAGCTCGGTAAACTGTCCGAGTTCGAAGGCACTCTGCAGACGAGATGCCGGATTGGCAAATTCAGACCATCGGTAGTAGGACACATCAAAGGCCAAACGAAAGCCCGGGGTGATGAGCGCGTCGATGCCAGCGCTCAACTCCGTAGGCTGAAAATGAGACAGTGATATCGAACGCAACTGCACTTTTGCATCGGCAACAATCGGCTCCAGGCCTTCTGCTCCGATGTCTCCTTCGATATTCACAGCTAGATCTGTTGTCGGTTGGACGCCGCCTCGATACCGTCCGGCAATGCGCAACCATGGTCGAAGCTGATAGGCAAAACCGGCAACGGGGTACGCCAACGTCGTCACATCGACATCGACTGCCAGTGCCAAATCCGAGTTTCCCGCGTCGGGAAAGCCTACCCTGCCCCGCAACGTGACAACTCCGCCTGTGGCAGTCATGTATCCTAGGCCGCCGCCCAAAGACAATTTCTTAGACACAGATATTGCGAAATTCACCCCTAGAAATAGCCGTTGGGGGCGATTGTCATAAAGCACAAAACGCGGTTGCTGCTCACTCAGACTGCGAATTCTCGCGAGAGCCTGGTCCGGCAAATATACCGACACACCGGACGCAATCTTCATCCCGAAGAGCGTGCCGGGCATCGCTATAGCCAATCGAGTTCCCCGCGCAACATCTACTCCTAGGTCTTTGCCATTGAGACGTAGCCGGGGCACCGCATAGCGGTATTCGATGTCTATTTCGGTCCCATCGATCGTCGCCAAGAGTGCGGGGTTGTAGAAGTTGGCGCTTGCATCATTGGTCGCTGCGGTTTGCGCCCCTGCCATGCTCGCTCCCCTGGCTCCACGTGTCCGGTCCAACTCGAGAAGATCGAGTCGCGGGCCCACACCTCGACTTCCCAGCTCGGGATGCCCTTCTTCTTGCAGACCGAGTCGAACGCCAGC
>JAESTW010000250.1 GCA_016763395.1 Kofleriaceae bacterium | reverse complement strand
GTCCGGGCGTTCGCGACAACCAGAGCAATGCGATCTGTACGAGACCTGAACTGGTTTCGCGCCACCGGCGGTACACTCTTTTACTTACGCCACGGCCATGTGATTGAAGGCTCAGAGAAGGTTCGGGTAGTTATTCGCGACCGAGATAGTGGTTTGGAGCTGAGTGATGAGGAGTTGCAAGAGGGCGTAGACTATAGCGTGGACTACCAAAATGGACGTGTCCGGCTTATGGCTCCGCTATCGATGACCAGCAAGAGTGACTGGGTAATGGACAATATGGATAGTAGTGCAACGCCGATGAGCAGCAACACTGTCTTTTTAAGTGTGCAGTACGAACATGTCGACCCGGACGCGAGTTCGCAGAGCGCGAAAGGTGTCTATGCGAGTACCACGATTGAAAATCGGCTAGAAATTGGTGCGGGTATAGTCTCAGAAGAGAGGCGAGATCTTTCGCCATATCGACTTCTGGGTGCCGATGTCTCCTACTCTTTGGGAAGCTCTTCTCGCTTGAGTGCGGAGGTGGCAGCATCAAGAGAATCGGACGCGCAGCACTACCTTTCTATGGACGGTGGTGTGTCCTTCGGGCAGCTAAGGAATAACTCTGAGTTCAACGTTGGACCGGCGGACGTATATCGACTCGGGTGGAAGATCAGCGCGGAGCTGGCAGCCAAAGATTTTAGCGATGCCAGCGAATTTGAAGACACGAATCTCTCACTCTATGTCCAAGATATAGAATTGGGATTCGCCAGTGAAGACGCGATATTGGATCAAGGCCGATTTCGCTTCGGTGCGCGTTTGCAACATCGACTGTCCAACCAAGACATTCTGCGCTTGCGTCACGAGGGGCAGATAGCGTTGTTGCCGCGAGTCGGTCCTACCTTGGCAGATGTTCTGGCCAATCCTCGAATGGGAGAAACGGATGAGCGGGCGTCGTATCTCACAAGTCTCCAGTGGGCCCGAGATGCTGAGAACTGGCACTACAAAATAGAGGGAATGCACCAGCGGATAAGCACCACTGCCGCTCTCGCGAGTGGCGCCGCGTCACTGGATGCAAGTCGAATCGGCGTGGGCGGACTTACTTCGTACGAGTACTCGCCTCGAACCAGCTTTCATCTCGGACAACAGTTTGTAGCCATTCTTGGAGTGTCCGACCCCACGCTCAATCCGATTTCTCCGAGAGATTCATCGGAACGAATCGCGCAACCACTAACTGGCGTCGTGAGTAATGTTGGTGGTTCATTCAAGCTCGCTCCAGAATTGAGCGTCGGACTCGACCTCTATCAGCGGTGGAATGGGGACAACGCAATTCGGGCTGGCCTGCGCAGCTCCTTGTCCGACCATGGATCGATGTACGTCCAAGAACAGGTCGGAAGCGTTTCGGGACGGTTGAGTAATATGACGATCATTGGGGCTGAAGATCGTTTTGGCGACGATCTAGGCGGACGTACCTACGGCGAGTATCAAGTGGATCAAGGGGTGTTGGGCAATCGAAACCGGGCTGTAATGGGACTCGGCCGGCAATGGCAGCTCAACAAGTTTGTGGGTTTGGGTATGGGCTTTGAAGCACAGCAGGCATTTGGTGGGTACCTTCCGGACGGTACCGCGATCGGTAATTCTCGCAGGCACGTGCTGCGTTCTTCAATGTCGCTTACGCCGAGTGACCGGGTTCGTATGGCCGCACAGGTTGAGCTTCGTTTCGATCGCGGGGATGCTGGTTCGAGAGTTGACCTAGGCGTATTGGGCAGCGACCCTCGGGTAGGAGTGCCGGCTAGTACATTTTCTGATCATGGCGGCGTCGTTCCAGGAGCGGCTCTACTTGTTGCCCCGGGAGAAACCGTTCAACTGGTGGCGGGCGTTGTTGCCGATTGGCGTTTGAACCAGCGACATACGGTCCTCGCTCGCTCCCGATCTTCTTTTAGCTCCTATGAAGCTCCCAATAGCCCTCGTTCCATCGTTGCGCATTTTTCTGAGTTCACCGGTGGTTGGGCATTTCGTCCGAGAAGAAACGACCGATTTGAGATACTGTCGAGGTACAGCTACTTGCTCGAAAGACGTCCCGTTAGTATCGAGCAACATGAGGAGACCGGACGTTCCCACGTATTGGCCATAATGCCGTTTGCCCGACTCCCAGGGCATTTCTTGCTATCGGGGAAACTCGCGTTAAAGCAACGAGAGATGCGTGAGGAAGTAGAGCGCGGTGGCGACGTGAGCACTGAGCTGACTGCGGTATTGGCCATTGTGAGGCTAGGCTACCAGTTCTACGGTAATTGGGATGTGACTGGAGAACTTCGGCAGCTCTCTCTCTTTGGTACTGTGAACTCCGAGAGTAAAGTGGGAACCTTGATTCAAGCAGGGTACAACTTCGGAAAACATCTGCACCTTGGCGCTGGCTATAATTTTAGCCATTTCTCGGACAACGAGTTGGCCGATTTGCAACGCGACAGCCATGGCTTCTTTATGCGGCTGACTGGCCATTACTAGCATTTTCGTCAATTTCTATACGGAGGCTTCGTTTCTATACGGGGGCTTCGGTGCATTCGAATTTGATATCCAGGGGTGAGTGCGCGTTGGAGAGCGTATAGCTGCTTGGCGCGAGCGCGAGTGGGCGCCTTGGCTACGTGGGAATGCACTGCGCTTCGTACATTCCTCAGGTTGGTTTGTCCTGTCCGGTAGAGTTCCGACTGGGCAACTCTGCATTGGAGTTCCTTCGTCAAGAACTACGCGAAGAGCATACCCACTTCACCTGAGGCCTGATGCCACCTCGAAAACTGTCCGAGACCGTATTGAATCACGAGCTTAGGCCCTAAGTCGCGAAGGTTGAGCTCTTTCAAGTCTGTACGGAAAACCAAACTGTGTTCAGAACTTGTGAATTTATCAATTTGATACTTGTGCCGAGAACTCATAGCGCCTAAACTCTATTGGTGCGGTTGGCGTTTTGGAATACGGGTGTGGCCCCTGGCGGGAATACGGACAAAGGGAAAAGAACGGCCGCTCAAGCAGCGGAGGTCATCAAGGAACTCTTGGACAAAGGGATTGAACTTGTTGCGCTCTGTGAAGTGAACGAAGAGACCGCCACAGCAATCGCAGACATGTGCAACTCTAAGGTTGTGACCATGTGCCTCAAAGAAAAAAGAGGGAAGTGGGACTTGGCGATAGTTTTCAAGAAGGGAATTCGTTGCGAAGACCCAACTCGAGTACTCGCTAATAACACTATTCGTGCGGCGTTTTCATGGAATATTGTGAGTGACACTGGACCATCTTTTCATCTCTATCTTCTTCACTGGAAAAGCAGACTAATGGATGGTGGAAATGATGAACGCGAGTGCGCAGCTCAGGCTCTGTGGGCGAATGTGTCCAGACGTCTGTCGGACGCAGAGCCTGTAGTGATTATGGGGGACTTTAACGACGAGCCGTTCGACAGATCTGTCACCAAGAAGCTCTACGCTGTGCGTGACCCAGATTTTGTGAGACGAAACCGAATGACTAGTCTTTACAATCCTATGTGGCCCCTTTCCTGTCCGCCCACTGAAGATCCATGGGGAGCTTTTGGTTCATACGCCTATAAAGGTAGGCGCTTCCTACTGGATCAGGCCATAACTTCTGCTTATTTTTTGGACCACAAATCTGGTAGAATACCGTCTGTTCGCATGCACCGGTCGATTTTGACCACCAATGATCACACGCCCCTAGAGCTATGTTTGGGGACAAAGGCAACCTTATGAATGACTTTAAAAGCGCAGTTGATAATGCGCTCTCTGTAAGCAGAGACTTCCAAGGGGCCAAAGGCGATGTTGTTGACTTAGTGAGTCGTTATGCATCCGCAGTTGCGGAGACGATGCCGTATATCAAGATTGACCTTTCTCGATTTGGGGATTTGGGCCCGGCAAGAATGTTTGCAGCAATT
>JAESTW010000017.1 GCA_016763395.1 Kofleriaceae bacterium | reverse complement strand
TGAGCCCAGAACCTGGACGGACAGCAGGTTGCTGCTTGCCTGGCCGAGACGCGCCCGGCCGAGATGCGCCAGGACCGCCGCCGCCTTTGGTGCTCTTTTGACCTCCGACGCTGGTCTGACTCGTCTTCTCTTGTCCGTCTTTTTCGCAGGCAGTTCCAAGAAACGCAACTAGCAAGGTCGACAGGGCTGTACAAACAAATGGCCTTTTCATGCCCTGAATGTAACAAGAGTTATGGGTGGGAAACAGTCCAGGTATTGGCTCGAGGTCCGAAAAACAGAAGCGCCGATCTATGGCATAGACCGGCGCGACTCAACGAAGTGTGCGGATCTTAGGCAGGATCGGTAGGTGTTCCAAAGCTCGAGGACTCGCAGCTGTCGAAAATCCAGGTACCGCAATCACAACTCTCTGGTGTGCATTGGCAGTCTAACCCCTCGTAGAGCGCGTTGCAGTCGTCGCGCTGCACACACATGGCTTCGCTTTGGATGTCTGCACAACTAGTTGCCGGGCAGGAGGAGAGAGGAATGCAGGCGCAGGTCCAACAGCCATCGCTAATTCCTGGAACTGTGCCCTCGGGGCAATTGAACCACATGGGCACATCACAGATTATCTCACCGTCACATTCGCCAGGATCAACATTGCGCACGCAGAAGCCATAGCAAGGTTGTGGAACCCCACAGAGTTCTTCTGGACATTCGTCGCCATTGCCATCAGAGGGAGGAGATAGGCAAATCTCGGCAGCGTTGCAGGAGAATCCCACGCCACACTCGTCATCACTGAAACATCCCTCGTCATCGCTCGATTCAGGAAAGCAGGAGACAAACTCCTCTGGAGCACAGACAAAGGCCGGTTCTCCTGCTTCATCGGCTCCTTGGCCTTCGCAACTTCCTCGGTGCAATGCCGAGCAGTAATCAAAGCGTGAGCACTCTTGCGCCTCTAGACCGTTGCAGTCCACCGGCGCCTTGGGTATCGGAACATCTTGATCCGTTTGCCAGCATTCTTGGAAACCCGCCCCGGTGTAGATTCCGCGACAGGCGTTGGTGGCAAGGCAGGTATTTTCGTCGAGGCCGTTGCACATGCCCTCGCACACTCCCCAACTGGGAATGAAGATGGGCGTGCCTGCCGAATCGGAACCCGCAGGACATGGGCCGCAAGTGTCATCGCAGGTCCAGCCTCCTCCTCCGCCAAAGAAGCTCTCGCACTGGCCGGTCTGAGGATTGCGTAATTGCTGTGGTGCGTCTTCAAAGTCAGTGCTAGGTGCGTCGTTTGTACCTCCGCCAAATTCACAGGGCTCAGGATCATCACCGCCGCTGAAGTAGAGGTTGCAGGCTCCCAAAGGGAGAACTGTGATGGCTAAGATGGAAAGTAGATAGGAGCGCATATACAGCGGGCTACTACAAGGTCTGGGCCAGTTGCTAAGATACTGAAACTACGTCAATACAAGGGGAATCGAGTCAGTTATCTGAGACTACCCTCGCTTTGAGGCACAGTGATCCGAGTGTACGGATCCTCTGCTGTACACTGCAGCCGATGTCTGAGACGAGCGACATCCTAGGCAAATCGTCTTCGGACGGACAGGCTATAGGATTCAAACGGCACCTAGTATTACCGGCAATCATTTTTTTGCTGGTCGAAATATTGGTCATCGTCGTACCTCTGCTGAGCATTTTTGGCGACGAAGTTCCCGACAACGGAATCCTTCTGCGGATCGCGGTTCCAGTATTGGTGGGGGCGCAGCTGGTGTGGTCTTTGGTCATGTGGCGCTGGCTATCACCACTCTACAAGGCTGTGGTGGGAAAACGCAGAGGTGCGAGTTTATCTGAGGATGTGGCCATGGCGGCCTATCGGGGCGTGTGGAAAATTCCCATGCGTGCGCTCATTTTACGCTCTGTGTTGTGGTTCTCAGTAATTCTCGGGCGTGGTGTTTTTCTTATGAAATACGCTGGCTGGGACTCGCGCTTGGCGCTGTCCTTAACCGCGCTTGGGACCTTCCACGCGCTTGTGGCCAATGTCGGGCGAGCGATATGGCTACAGTATTTAATGGACCGTTTTCGCAAGCGCCTCTTTGGTGGAGTGTCCGACTTGCGTTGCTTTGCCGACGGCTACTTTCGCTCTCTGATGCTCGTGTGCGTCGCCTGTGTAGTCTTGACCTTTGCTGCTGTCTCTGCCTTCGTGTATTTCTTCCTTCCTCTGCCCTTGGAAACCTACCTGCGGATTCAGCTGTATTTCCCCTTTGCATTCGTCATCACCTTGTCCGGCCTGTACATCCACGCGAAGATGGCAAGTCGCAAAATAGACAGTTATCTAGAAGTACAAAACAAACGCACGGCGTCCAGCAAGGGGGACAAACTCGCGACCTCGGTTTACAAAATAGCGCAGAGCATGCCCTATCGGATGCTTATCACCTTCTGGGGCTTGTGGTTGGTCAACGCGCTACTCGGGGTCTTCTTTGCTCGCTCGGGTTGGCGCCTTGACAGTGATGATGCCTTTCTACTTCTGGGGGTAGTAACAGTGATCTCCGCTGGCGCCGCGCTCTACCAAGCTCTGTGGCACAGAGAGATTTTCAGAGCGCTGCTCGATCACCTGACCTTACATCATCGTTTGCCAGTTCGAGGAATTCGGACAAGTTTGACGCTGCGGACAAAGCTATTGGTGTCGATTGGTGGAATGGTGTTTTTTGTAGTCGGGTTGGCGTTTTTTTGGGGCTTTATTCAGTACAAAACCCTGGTGACTAAGTACACAGCAAGCCAGGCAGACTTGGGGCTTGCTTGGGTGCGCTCTGAGGTCCAAGGTGCAGTCGCAGGTGGCGAAACGAAGCCAACGAGGGAGACGGTGGAGACGACACTCGCTCGACTGGGAACCAGTGGAACTGATTCCTCGGCCCTGTATTTCTTTTTGCCCAGCAATCTCGACGATCAGGTGCGCTCGTACGGTGGAGGCCCGATGGGCGCTCCTGCACTACCTTGGTACGCATTGGGCCAAATGCGGCAGTCTGATGACGCTATAATCGCATTGCGGGCGCATTCCCTCACTGGGCGGCGAGGGCCACTGACGGTGACCTGGCGAGGAGAGCCCTTTGACCTGGGGGCTATCGCAGTATTTTATCCCACCTATAGGGGGCGAGGACCTACTCTCGCCCGTCCCCTGAGAGAGCTCTTGGTGTTTTTCTTGGTTCTCTTCGGGGTGTGTTGGGGCATCGTGATGATGACTGTCGGACAGTTTGTTAAACCAATTCGGCGCTTGGAGGCACGTGCTGATGGCATGGCCCGAGGGGAGTTGGCAGTCCCAGTGACATCGGGAAGTGAGGGGGATGAAGTCGGGCGATTGACCTTTGCGCTGGAAGAAATGCGTCGTGCCTTGCGAGAAAAGCTTCGCTCTACAGAAGAAGTGAACATGGATTTGGAGCGAGCCGTACAGCGCCGTACTGCCGACTTGGCCAAGAAGAATCGCGAACTGGCGGAGACCTTGGGGAAATTGACCCGTGCACAAGATCAACTCATACAGTCAGAAAAACTCGCATCGATCGGGCAGCTCGTGGCCGGTATCGCCCACGAGATTAACAACCCGGTAAATGCCATTGTAAACACCGTAGGCCCACTAGAGGAGGCAATTGGGTATTTGGACGCGGAGGATGAGGCAGAGCGGTTGGAGGCTGCACAGGATGTCAAAGACATGATTCGGGTCGTCCAGCGCGGTGCACAGAGAACCAAGGCGATTGTACAAGCACTGCACAACTACTCTCGAACAGATGACGAGAGTATTGTCGAGATTGATCTCAATCGCAGCCTGGACGACTCGCTGGAGCTATTGCGGCATATCTTTAAAGACTCGATTAATGTTACGCGTGATTATCAAGAAGTAGGGCGAGTTGTGGGCAACGCCGGACAGATGAATCAGGTATTCATGAACTTGTTGACCAATGCCGGTCAAGCGGTGTCCGGTATGGATGACGCTAGTGTGAAAATCTCAACCGAGGCGCAAGACGACGGGCGCGTTGCGATCAGTATTCGCGATAACGGTCAAGGCATGAGTCCCGAGGTGATGTCACGAGTCTTTGATCCCTTTTTCACCACGAAAGATGTTGGCGAAGGATCGGGCTTGGGCTTGTCTATCGTGCATGGCATCGTGGAACGGCACGGCGGAGAAATTCTTGTGGAAAGTGAGCCCGGCAAGGGGACGGTATTTCGCGTGATTCTTCCCCGAGGCGAAGGCGTGAGCGTGTCCCACGGTTCTCCTGGCGACACATTTCTTTAAGCTCTAATTGCCTTCGTCGTGACACTTTGTACTGAGCTAAAACCACCACAGGCTATTTCTGCCAACCCTTGGGTACAAGCCGAGACGGACTGCCAATGAAGATCTGGAAGTCCCGGCCTGCCAGCAGCTGGGCGGCTTCCGGGGATAGGTGAGACACACCGGCGAGCGTCACGCTGCTGCCCTTCCAGCGAGCAAGCGCTCGTGCCACGGGCGACGACACGTGGGTCAGGCCGCTCAGGTGCAGGTAACGCGCTTTCACGCGGGGCTGTTGCCAGTTGGCGATAGCATCCATCTCCGTGGCGGACAACTGACTTATCCCGTTGAGGAACAGCTCGCTGCCGCGCCAGTTGGCCAGTGCTCTTGCAGTCTTTGCCGGCAAACGCGTGACCCCGTTGAGATACAGGTTGCTGCCTACCGAGCGGGCCAAACCCTCGGCAGCTGGGGCAGACAGATGGGTTACGCCGTTGAGTCCGAGCCCACCACCAAAGCTAGTCCCCGAACTCTCCATCTTGTTCAATAATCCCCTCCATGATCCGAGAACATGAGCGGTTTCCGGCGTCAGGCGAGTGAGCGAATCGAGAGTCAGCCAGGATCCCCGCCATGGTATCAGTGCCTTGGCTGCCTCGGGGGACAGCTCGGTCAGACCGTCGAGGACGAGCCTGTTCCCGCGCCAGTGCGCGAGAATTCTGGCGGCTTCAGGTGACAGCTCGGTCACCCGCATGTGAATCGAGCCTACATTGTACTGTGCCAATTGGGCCGCGAATTCGGGCGTGAGTGTGACAGTTCCCGCCAGGTACAGCATGGTCGCTCCGTCGGCACCACGGATGTTGGCCCAGCGCTCTGATGGAGGCGTGCAAAACACGGCCACTTTCGCGACCGCACTGTATGGCAGGGGGGGCTCAGGCATCTTGTGCACGTGCGCCAACGTGTTGCCTTCGAAAAAGCTGATCTCGGCGATGCGCAACGGCGAGTCGAGGTGCGCCACCAGCTCGGCGCGGGTTGTGTCCCCACACGGTACCCGCAGTGCCTCTGTGTTAACGATTTTTTCGCTGGCCAGGACCGTTGGCTGCACAGGTGGTGGCTGCGCGGGCTCAGGCGAAACACAGCTAACAGAGACACAAGACAGCATCGCCATTCTTAGCCACAGATTGATAGGGCGCTGTCGGTAGGGCAAACTGTGTACTCTCTCGCAGTCGTGTCGCTCGTTCTGGCGCCACAAGTGACCAGTAGGATTGGTAGTTGACAGGAAAAGACGTCGGAGGTGCTGGCGAAGGGACATACTCTATTATTAGAGGCTCCGAATCGGCGTTCGTCGCAGTAAGGAGCATAGCTGGCACAGAAGAAATAAGGCCGATTGGCTCACCTTATCGGCGCTTCTTTGAGCAAAGACGCATCAAGGAACGGCGAAACTAGTGTGCCGTCCATGCTTAATTGTGGAGTTCGGCCAAATATGAACGTCGCGGAAGGTTCCTCCGTGATTCATGTACACATTCGCGATCGTTTGTATGTCGGTTGGGGCGCTCTGTTTTCGTCCGATTTTTCGACCCTGTCGGGATCGCCCCTACCCAAAACCGGGCAACTCAGGGTGGCTGTGGGGGCCAACTCGAACTGTCCTCTCACTGTAGACACTGTCGAACAAAACGACAACATAGTAATCTCGATTGTACCGGGTGACGATGCTGACCAATACTGTGGCCTCGAAGTCGAAGTCCGTCTTCGACATCTAGTCGACTCAGTCTGGACGGCCGGTTTCAGCGAATACGCGGCGAAGGTCTTCGATAGTCATGATGTCGAATTTCTTCTTATCCAAAGAAGCGCTGGTCAACCCGGCCTTATTGTAGACAACCACTGCTTCGACGTTGCGAGCACGCTTGACCATGAACTCAGAGAAATTCGGCATGCTCTTGCCGTCTTTGGGACTTCCACCGAGCATCTTTACAAAGTTGCCCTCGCCGAAGGAGTGACGCATAAGCCAAGTGACACAGTGGAAACCTTTGTCTCCTCCACTAAAATTGTACTTGCCGAGCTCCGCGCCTTTTGTGGTTTCCAACCTGTCGAGGTAGTGCAGCAGGTTCTTCTCTTGCACTTCGCTCAATTTCACAAGGACGCCATACCGCTCCTTGGTTATGGCGCGAACGCCGGACACGCGAAATCCCTTTGGTCCGAAGTCGTAGAGCTTCGTTCCCACTCGAAACCAGACGTGGCCTGTGTTGGCCGGTATAACGACTTCGAGATAGCCCTTCTTGGTGGCTCCAATGAAGCTCGCCATATTCTGGTTATCGACATGAACCAAGGTGCGCTTGCGCGACCACCGATTGAAGAAGCGACCAACCTGCTTAGGCACTCGATGCCCGGCGAGGAAGTACTGCCGACCAGTCGTCGCCTTCTTGGCGAACTGTTTTGCTGTCTTCGGAGCCGCCGCTTTTCCCCGATTCGCAACCGCGATACTGGGAACCATGAGGGAGGACGCGACCAAAACAAAGAGAGCCTGACGGGCTAAAGACAGCATCCAGGACTACTAAGCAATGGTCATGCCAGGCACATTGCCCTGTAGCCAGTGCGGGATTGGCCTCGAACGCGCAGTGACGACAGGAGTCGCCAGGCCCCGGCCCCAGACGCCTAGTTCATCTTGCCCTTGCGCAGCAACACACATATCCACATGAGCATGAACAATGCGCCTGTTCTTTGCCCGCCGCCGGAGCTCTGACAGCCACAGCCGCCATGCTGCTGACCGATTCACACGCCGCTGAATGCCTCGTTGCATTGGCAGCTGAACGAGCCGGACGTGTTGCTGCAGGTGGCGTCGGCAGCATATCTGGCACCCTCAGCCTATCTCGCAACCTGGGCTTCACTACGGGAGCCTCCGCAATGGGCGCTGTGTTCTCGCTAGCGTCTGGCACAGGCGACATCATCAGCGCAAGCCCTGCAGCGATCGCGACAGGTATGCAAGCCACCTTCCTGGTAGGAGCAATGTTGATCGTGATTGCTCTTGCCGCCATAGCGACGGCCCGGACACTCGCGCAGTGCCACGACAACCTAAGCGGCTTGGCAGTGATAAGATGATTCAATTCTATCCGGCCACCCTGGGCGTTCGCCTGCGCAAGAGTCATTGCTCTTCCTGTGGTTTTCTGTGCTACGAGTTCTTCAGTCTTGTTTTGCGAAGGGCACTACAGTTTGTAGACCGCTCTATCCTGAGCAGACACCTTGGCTTTCTATGATGAAGCCTGACTTTGATTCAGTTCATTTCAGTGACGCTTGGGGAGATGGATCGGCGAGCGGAGCCCATTATTTAGTATGGACGGTGCATCTCTACTACGTGTTGACACCCATCAGCGGAGGAACTGGCTTGGGTGTCCTACGCTTGCTTCACAATCGTTGCTTTACGTGGCATTGCGGTCTTTACGGGTGATTGACAGAATGTCACGACTTGGATTCGCGCCTGACAGGATGGCGTAAATCGTGGTGAACCACACAATAGACGTGAGCTAAGTAGTTGAAAACATGCTTTGGTTGATGCCTGGAAAGCTGGCACCAAGATTGTATTGAATCATGCTAGCTCATGAACATTTCCCCCAAACCAGCAAGTGCTCAGTCTATGCCCGAACGATCTATGCCCCAAGAAACGCAATGGTCTAGCAGCATCGTGCTTATCGTCGATGATGAGAGTGGCATTCTTGAGTCGCTCGCTAAGATCTTCGCCAGAGAGGGAATCGAGGTAATTTGCGCCAACAACGGAACCGAGGGCCTGGAAATTCTGCGCAGGCAGCGTGTGAGTGTTCTTCTTACAGATTTGATGATGCCCAAGACCTCGGGCATGGACTTGCTAAAGGCAGCCCGGACGGTATCACCGGAAACTGAAGTGATACTGATGACAGCCCACGGAACCGTTGAGACCGCGGTCGCAGCCATGAAGGAGGGCGCCTACGATTTTGTTACCAAGCCCCTCAAACGAGCTCATGTCGTGCGGATTGTTCGCAACGCTCTCGAGAAACAGAATCTCGTCATTGAGAACCGAGCGCTGCGAGCGCAACTGGAAGAACGTCGTCAAAAAGCAGTGATTGGGACTTCGCTTGCTTGGCGCCGAGCCATGGATATTACGGTTCAGGCCGCGGCGTCCGAAGCGACCGTACTCCTTCTGGGGGCTTCGGGGACGGGCAAGGAACTTTTGGCCCGGACCGTTCACGAGAACAGTTCGCGTGCGCAGGGGCCATTGATTCCTATTAACTGTGCCGCGATTCCTGAATCCTTACTAGAAGCCGAACTATTCGGTTACGAGAAAGGTGCCTTTACAGGAGCAACCACGAGCCGGGAAGGGCGCTTTGAAGCCGCCAATGGCGGAACCCTCTTCTTGGATGAAATTGGCGAAATGAGCAGGCACGTCCAAGTTAAGCTCTTGCGAGTGTTGCAAGAAGGAGAGATCGAACGCCTGGGCGGTGCCGGGAAAACTCGTAAGATCGACATTCGTCTGGTTGCTGCTACAAATATCGATTTGGCGGACGCTGTCCGAAAAGGAGATTTCAGAGAGGATTTATTCTACCGCCTCAACGTGGTTCCAATTCACGTTCCAGCACTGCGGGATCGGGCCGATGATATTCCACTTTTGGTTCAGCACTTTGTCCGCCTCTACTCAGAGAAAAACGGCAAGCAAATTTCGGGCTTCTCTAGGGAAGCATTGTTAGCGATGAGCCGTTACCAATGGCCAGGCAACGTTCGCGAGCTTGAAAACGCAGTGGAGAGGGCCGTTGTTCTCTCTCGCGCTGCCGTTATTGGTGAGGACGATCTGCCACCAGAGATTCGAGACCACGAAGCGCTGGGAACGAGTTCTCGGAGCATGACTTTTACCATCGGTACACCGCTAGACGAGATCGAAATGAGAGTCATTCGCGAGACCTTACGCGAGACCCGCGGAGACAAGCGATTGGCCGCCAAGTTACTGGGAATCGCTACACGTACGATATACCGTCGGCTCGAATCTCAGGAATCCAATGTCACCGCACAAACGCAAAAACCTGACACGGATTTAGGCTAAGAACAGTCACAGATTATTCGGTTATGGAAGCATTCATCAAAAAATTCTTTTGGACGTTGCCGGTCTTCGTCATCGCCTTTTGCGCCTATTTTGGTGCCAAAGCCGTCAATCATATCATTGAGTCAAAGGCGATGGCGGACTCTAGCAAGATCGGCAAAGCGCCGAAGGTAGTCGTTAAGCCCTCTGCCAAAAAGAAGACCGCTACAAAAAGCAAAAAAGGCGACGTTATCGCGACTCGCAACATGTTTTGCTCCGCGTGTCTGCCCCTGGAAGAAGAGGAAGATGATGCCAGCGTTATCGATTCGGACAGACCACCGACAACATCGTTGCCACTGCGTTTGGTCGCGACCAACGTTTCTACCGAAGCCGAGTACTCCTTCGCTACCATTCAGAATACTTCTACCGATCGGCAAGGGGCTTACAACATAAACCAACTAATTCCCGGCGGCGGGGCAGTGGTGCGAATCTCGACCAAGTATGTCGACTTTGAAAACACCACGAAGAAGCGAGTGGAGCGGTTGAGCTTGTTGTCCACAAAGGTTGCGGCGAGAAAACCTACGAAAAAGACCGAGAAAAAGCCATCGGACAAACCCAAGAATGCCAAGGATGAAATGCTGGCGATGGTTGAAGAAGGGGTAAACAAAATCAGCGACACCGAGTTTGAACTCGACCGCAAAGTCGTGGACAAGATCTTGGCGAATCCAACTTCGGTGATGCGCGGCGCTCGTATCGTACCGTCGATCAAGAACGGCAAGGCCAACGGCTTCAAGCTGTACGCGATTCGGCCCAAATCGGTCTACGCCATGATTGGGCTGCGCAACGGCGACACCATTCACTCCATCAACGGGATGGAACTCACCTCTCTAGACAAAGGCCTGGAAATTTACTCCAAGCTCAAATCGGCCTCCAGCTTGTCCGTAACCGCCACTCGGCGAGGCAAGCCTGTCAATCTCAGCTACACAATTAAGTAATCGACCTCGATGATGAAACATACTATGTACATGCGAATTGTTCTATTAGCGTCTCTTTTCTCCGGGGCTCTTGTGTGGGGACCCACACTTCAGGGGCCAACGCCTGCACAGGCACAGGAAAAAAAGGATGAAGCTCTTACAGACAGCCTTTACGACTGCCCGGAGAAGGTCCGCAAGGGCCGCTATGTGGTGAGTCTCAAGCCAGAGACGAATCTCGATGACCTCATCAAGTGGGCAATGACCTTTCATTGTAAAAACTTTGTGTATTCGTCGGACATCGGCAAGCGCAGTGCAAAAGTGACGATCATGACACCCAAGCCAATGTCGGCTCAGCAGGCTTGGCGGGTGTTTCTAGTCGGTCTTCGCAGCATGAATCTTACCGTCGTGCCCAAGGGCAACGTGCTCGAGATTACGGAGTCGAGTAAAGCATCCAACAACGCACTGCCCATCTTCCTCAAAGGCCGCGCACCAGCTACCGATCAACTCATTCGAGTTATTCTTAGACCCCAGTATCTGTCAGTTGACGACCTGGCCAAGGTTCTGCAGGAGCTCAAGAGCAGCAAGGGCAAAGTCGTAGCAGTGGGAACCGCCGGAATTGTGATGGTTACCGACATGGGAACCAATGTTTCCAAGATGAGCTCTCTTATGTTGGAGGTCGATCAGCCTGTGGTTGGTGAGCGTTTGTACATGGTGCGCGTGAGGTATGCAGACGCGACAGAGCTAGCGGCAAAACTCACCGAAATACTGGGTACCAAAGTGGCCCCAAAGTCCAAGGGCAAGAGCAGTAGCCGGAAGAAGAAGGGCCGCAAAGAAATCTCTACAAGCCGTCCGAAGTCAATCGGTGTCGCCGAGGTGCAGTCTGCAATCCCCTCCAAGATCATTGCCGATGAGCGAATCAACAGTCTGATTATTCTCGGCAGTGAAGCCTCCTACCTCCGGGTGAAGGCACTGGTGAAGCGCTTGGACGTAGGAGTTGATGTAGAAGGGGCCGGACGTATTCACGTCTACCGTTTGGAGCACTCAAAAGCGGAAGAAATGAGCCAGACTCTCACGGGAGTTATCAACGGGTTTCAGCAGGGCTCGTCTACTCCGCGTCGTGGTGGCGCTCGTCCGACGCCCGCTCGTCCGGCAGCTAACGCTGGCTCTGCCGCTGCGTTTGAAGGCCAAGTCCGGGTTACCCACGACCAGCCGACCAACTCGATTGTTGCCGTGGCTTCAGTGAAAGACTTCCTGGCACTCCGGGATGTGATTCGCAAGCTCGATATCCCCCGTCCTCAGGTCTATATCGAAGCAAACATTGTTGAGGTTAGCGTCAACAACAGTCGGCAGTTCGGTACTTCTTGGCACGGTGGTATTGATGCCGGAAGCGGCAGCCTCATTATCGGCGGAGTTCAGCACAATGATCTGTCGTCACTTAACGTGGCCAGCCTTGCTACCTCAACCGGTCTAATCGGCGGCGCACTCGGACCACTCTTGGACAATGCCGAGCAGCTGCTTGGTACTAGCATCCCATCTTTTGGTGTGTTGTTTAACGCCTTGGCCAACAGCAGCAACGTAAACGTTCTGTCTTCACCGCACATATTGACAACCGACAACGAAGAAGCCGAAATCAGTGTTGGTGAGAACATTCCCTATCAGAGTTCGGTTGGCGTTGGCGGTGCTGGCAATCCCTTTGCTGCAGCGACTCAATCCATTCAACGAAAAGATGTTGCGCTGACTCTCAAGGTAACGCCGCATATCAATGCTTCCTCCATGGTGCGGCTTGAGATTGACTTGGAAATCTCCGATATTGCCTCAAAGGACTTTGAAGGGTTGGGGCCGTCGTGGGCCAAGCGAACGATTAAGAACACCGTAGTTGTCCGCGACGAACAGTCGGTTGTGATTGGCGGCCTAATGTCGGACAAGCAAATTTCGAGTGAATCGAAGGTTCCCTTGCTTGGTGATATTCCGGTTCTTGGCGCTTTGCTCTTCAAATACCAAACGAAGAGTACAGAGAAACGAAACTTGCTGGTAGTTCTAACTCCACACATCGTGCACAACCAAATGGATATCGAACGCATCAAAGCCAAGCGAATGCGGGAACAACGAGAGTTTGTGCAAACCTTCTCAACCTTCGACAAGCTGAAATACGACTCCGAGATTGACTACCGCCGGAAGCGTGGAGTTCTAGAGGAAATCAATCGCGCTGTCAGAGGCATGGAGCGAGATGCTGCACTGCTACGTGAGTTGAACGCCAGCCAGGTCGAAATTCCTGATGGTGAGATGCGATATTTCGACGAAGAATCTAGTGAAGACTCAGTCGATGCGTCCAAAGGAAACGAGTAATGGACGAGCCAGGGGCTCACGAATCAGGTGGAGGTGCTCCTATGGGTCCTCCGGGTCCTCCGGGTGCTGCTCCCTTGGGCGCTCCTCCTGTGGCTGCTGCTCCTCCTCCTGTGCGGCGTGATGCAGGTGTTGGTGTTAGTCTGATCGGTGAAATTCTTAAGAGCGATGCCGGGCTAACGCAACAACATTTGAACCACGCCTTGGGAAAACAGGCGGAAGACGGTGGACTGTTGGGCGCGATCTTGGTCGGCATGAAAGCAGTCAATGAAGTGCAACTAACCCGGGCATTGGCACTGCAGTACGATGAGCCTTTTGTCGAAAAATTGCCCGCGGTGAATGACGTTCCTGAAGGGCTGATTACCAACATTCCGATTAACTTTGCCAAGCAGCATCTTCTCGTTCCCTATGGCCGAGACGAAGATGACAGAGTGCTTGTGGCTTTGGCAGACCCGCTGGCGCTAGATGTTTTGGATGATGTCGGCGTGATGCTGCAATCGCCAGTGGAGCCAGTAATGGCCCCACCGGCTGCCATTACTGAGCTCATCAACAAGATGTACGGCAGACTTCGCCAAGGTGCTGACCTTAGCGAAGACAAAGAGAACGTTGATGATGGCTCTGATTCAGAAGAACTCGTTGATATTCTCGACCTAACGGATGAAGCACCAATCATCCGCTGGGTAAACTCACTGCTCTTTCAGGCCGTCAAAGAGAGAGCCTCCGATATTCACATTGAGCCGGGCGAAAAAGAAGTCCAGGTTCGCTACCGAGTGGACGGCGCGCTGCGAAAGTCCAAGACCGCTCCCAAGCAATTTCTGTCCTCGATCTTGGCCCGTGTGAAGATTATGTCCGGGCTTAATATTGCGGAAAAACGCCTGCCTCAAGATGGTCGTATTCGGCGAAAGATTGCCGGCAAAGACATCGATATGCGTGTTGCTACGGTGCCTACTGCTGCGGGCGAACGAGTCACGATCCGCCTTCTCGATAGATCTTCGGTACTTCTTGGCTTGGGTGATGTCGGCATGTCCGGGCCCTGCCTGCGTTCCATTCGGGATATCATCAAGAGGCCGCACGGAATTATGCTGGTCACCGGGCCCACTGGCTCCGGTAAAACAACCACGCTATACGCATGTCTCTCGGAGATTAACTCACCGGAACTCAATATCCTGATGATTGAAGATCCTGTGGAATATCAGCTAGAGGGTATTTCTCAGACTCAAGTTCAATCTAAGATTGATCTGACCTTTGCGGCTGGGCTGCGCTCCTTCCTACGTCACGATCCAGATGTCATTATGATTGGCGAGATTCGTGATCAGGAGACTGCAGAAATTGCGATTACCGCGTCCCTCACCGGACACTTTGTACTCTCAACCATTCACACCAATGATGCCGCCGGCGCAATCACGCGTCTGACCGATATGAACATAGAACCCTTCTTGGTGGCTTCCTCGATGGTTGGACTTATGGCACAGCGGCTCGTGCGGAAGCCGTGTCCCGAATGCTCCGTTATGGTGGAGCCAAGTGTAGAGATACTGAAACAACTCGATTTGGACCCGGAGCGGTTCTTTGCTGGCGATTACGGTGTGCCGGACGTCCCCAATGCTAAACCGCTGCCACTCGGGAAAATTCTGTCCGCTCGCGGCTGTCCGATGTGTAACAATCTCGGGTATCGAGGTCGGACAGGGATCTACGAGATGCTGGTTGTTGACGATGCGATCCGGCAACTCACCTTGGCCAAGGCAGATGCGAGTCGAATTCGCGCTGCAGCCATCGAGGCCGGTATGAGTTCATTGCGTATGGACGGGGCGCTCAAAGTTTTGGGAGGGTTGACGACCGCAGAAGAAGTATTGCTCACCACGGCAGAGGGTGACATCTAGTGTCACTCTACTCGTACAAAGGAATCGGCAAGAACGGTAAGAATACCAACGGCACAAGAGATGCCGATTCGCCGAAGGCCTTGCGACAACTTTTGCGCGGCGAAGGCGTTACCGTAACGAGTACTACTATTGCAAAGGGCAAAGGATCAACCTCGTCCAGTTCTGGTGGAGGCAAGGGCCTAAACCGTGATGTGGAGTTTCTAAACGCGATTAAGCCAATTGAAGTTCAATCCTTCGCGCGGCAGTTGGCGACAATGCTCAATGCCGGTATCCCGCTCGCAGAGGGGCTCAGTGCGCTCGCAGAGCAGACTGAAGGGGACAAGTTCCGGCACATCGTTGTGGAAATTCGTACAGACGTCAATGAGGGCTCTTCCCTCGGTGATACGCTGGCAAAACATCCCAAGGCATTTGATACCCTCTTTGTTTCGATGGTGCGTTCCGGCGAAACTGCCGGTAACCTCGAGCAGGTACTTTCCCGCCTGGCCGATTTTATGGAATCGGCTGCAGATTTGAAAGCCAAGGTGAAGGGCGCGATGATCTACCCTGTCATCATGCTCGTCGTTGGCGCCGGCATCATGGGTTTCCTCATGGTTGGAGTGGTTCCCGAGATTACCTCGATCTTCACCGAGCAGGGCATGGCACTTCCGGCCAACACGCGTGCGCTGATCTGGATTTCCGATTTTATCAGCGCGTATTGGCTACTGATGATCGTTGGAACAATTGTCTTCATCGTGGTCTTCAAGGCTTGGGCCCGGACCGAAGCGGGGCGCTTGAAATGGCACACGATTGTTCTGAGAATGCCGCTGGTTGGGCCACTTGTCCGGCAAGTGGCAATTTCACGATTTACCCGGACGATGGGAACCATGCTTACCGCTGGTGTGCCCATGCTCAAAGTCTTGGAAATATCCAAAGAGGTTCTCGGCAACCAGGTACTTATCAATATTATCGAAAAGGCCCGAACCGCAGTGAGCGAAGGTGACTCGTTAGCCGATACTCTCAAGCGCAGTGGCGAGTTCCTCGCATCTGTTACTCACATGATCGCCGTCGGCGAGAAGTCTGGCGCGCTGGAGGATATGCTGCTCCGAGTGTCCGACTCCTACGAGCGAGAAGTAGGCACTAAACTAGCCGATTTTACCGGAATGCTTGAGCCTCTGATGCTGGTCTTTATGGGCGGTGCTGTGGGCTTTGTCGTCTTCTCCATCTTGATGCCCATGATGGATATGCAGAAACTCAACGCGATGTAAGGCCTCGCTCCCAATCCAATTTTCATTGATCACCAACCACTAACAAGTATCCAAAACCGAGAAAACCATATGTTTCAATTTACCCAATCGTATCGCAAGTCACCATCGCAGAGCCCGTCGGCCGGTCGCCAATCTAGTCGTTCCCAGCTCGGTATGACTCTCCTCGAAATTATGATCGTGCTGGCCATTATTGCAGCCGTGATGGGGCTCCTGGTTGGTCCGAAAGTGATGGCAATCTTTTCTTCCTCGAAAACCAAAACGACTAAATTGCAGTTGGGAAGTATCGTCAACGCGCAAAAGCAGTGGGTACTAACTGTAGATGACCCTTGTCCAAAGAATTGGGCAGACCTTGGCAAGTTCTGGAATGAAAAGAAAATCAAGGATAGCTGGGGACAAGAGTTGATTCTCGTTTGCGGTGAGTCGGCCCCTGACGGAGTTGAGTTTGGCGTTCTATCCAAAGGACCGGACAAAAAACAGGGAACTTCAGACGACATTAAGTCCTGGGAAGACTAAGAGCAGCATTTACCCTGGTCTCTTTACTATGAGTTTCTCCCGACATCGCCGCCATCGGCACTCTGCCCAGTCCGGTATGACCATGCTTGAGATCATGATCGTGCTCGCGATCATTGGTGGGCTCATGGCGGTTTTGGGAGGCGGCATGCTCAAGGGGGATGAGACTCGTCTGCGGGAAGCAGGCTCGCAGCTCATGACTACGCTTCGGTCCGCCTACAATATGGCGACGATGACCGGTAAGCACCACCGTGTTGTCTTTGACTTGGAAGCACAGAGTTACCAAGTCGAGGTTTGTACGGGTAAACAAGTTCTTGTACGTGGTGACAAGGAGGCGGTGCCCGACCAAGACGCTCTTGAACGCATCCAGGAGAAGATGAAGGAGAAGGCTGCTAGGCAAGTGGACGAAGACATCATGAGTGCAGAGACACCTGAAGATGCATTTGCTTCCGCCGCGGCATTAGAGGGAGTGCGAGTGGGCACGACCCGATGTCAGCCTGTTGGCGCCAGCGTGCCCGGACAGAAGGGCAAAGGATCGCTGCGCAAACTCGATACCAAGCGGGGAATCGAGATTTCTAAAATCTATGTACAACACTTAAACGACCCAGTGGAGGAAGAGACCGTGTCCATTAATTTCTTTCCCGTTGGTTCGGCTGAAAAGGCTGTTGTCGTGATTTCCAATGGCGAAGAGGAGTACTCCGTGCTGGTCTTCGGTATGACCAGTCGGGTCAAACTGGTTAAGGATGAAGTGGATGCGGACGAGCATATGTATCGCAACGCTATCGGCGACAAGGAGGCAGATCGCTAATGACCGGACGCAGGAAACAGGGCGAAAGAGGCGTGGGCGGATTTACGCTCATCGAAGTCATGATCGCGTTGGCGATTTTGGCCGGAATGCTCACCGTGCTTTTACGCGGCGCGGCGGGTAACGTAGCTGCGACTCAGCGCTCACGCATGATGACTGCGGCTACAGAGCTTGCCCGCGGAAAAATGTACGACATCGAAGAAGACCTGCTGCACAATGGGTTTCAGCCGGACTTACAAGAAGACGAAGGTGATTTTGAGGAAGAGGGCTGGCCACAGATTTCTTGGAAGTCCGAAATCGAAAAGGTGGAGTTGCCCAACGCCGAGGCGCTTGGTGGTTTTGGCGAAGACGGTGAGGACTCAGAAGGTGGAGGTGCTAGCGGCGGCGCTGGCGGACTCGGCGGCGGCGGTCTTGGCGGCGCCATTATCGGATCACAGTTTGAGATGGTGAAGAATATGATGGAGGAAGCTCTTCGTCGTGTCCGAATTACCATCACCTACAAAGTCGCCGGATTCACCGAAGAATTTACGGTCGACTGTTACTTTACCGATCCAGCGGCAATCGGACGAGTCAACAGCTTGGCTGCTGGTGGGGCGGCAGATACTTCTGGGAGCGATGATACAAGCTCCAGCGGTAGCAGCTCTGGACGTAGTAACTCGGACACCAAAGAGAGCGGGACCACGAAACGATGACATGTCGGCACAATACAGGTCGTCGCAGTAGCGAGTCTGGAATGACCTTGCTCGAGATCATGATCTCGATGGCTATCATGATGACCATGTTGGGCATTGGTTGGTCGACCTTTGGCAACAGTGTCGCTTTAAAGAGATCTTCTGAGAAGATTGACGAGCGCTATCATGAGATTCGCATCGGCATCGCTCGTATGGTGGACGACTTATCGTCGGCATACATAAGCTCAAACGAAGATCAGCAACTCGACAATCGACGGACCCTCTTTATCGGCAAAGAAGCTAGCGATGTCGACGAACTGCGCTTTTCAACCATGTCACATCGGGTGCTCTGGGCGGACGCCAATGAGTCGGAGCAGACCATGGTCTATTACTTTGCAGAGAAAGACAAAGAAGATAGCGGCAAGACCAACTTGCTCCGTCGTGAGAGTCGACGCCTGTCTAACGAGCAGTGGGAAAATGAACCCGGCGAGATTGATGTATTGATCCGCAATATCGAGGACGTACATTTTGAGTACTGGAACTGGCAGGAAAATGAATGGCGCAATAACTGGGACAGTACTCAGGCAGACGGACAACGTGGGAAACTTCCTAGTCGTGTCCGAATCGTCGTCGAGCTAAAACGCGGCAATGATGACATCGTGAAGTTTACTAGCCAAGCCCGAATAATGCTGCAAGAGGAACTCCGGCTGTTCACAAACTAGCTATGGCACGCATCAAAATACATAGCACTGGGAAGAAGAAGACCGTAGGCGCAACACGTTCTCCTGAGCGAGGAGAACAAGGGGTGGCCTTACTGGTTGTTCTTACTCTGCTGGCAGTGATCTTAAGCCTTGTCACTGAGTTTACGACCAACTCGACAGTGAACTATATGTCCGCAGTCAACGCTCGCGAATCGATGCGTGCGCAATTTCTCAATCGCTCTGGTGCCAATCTCGCGCAGCTGGTCATTCGTGTCCAGACTGACCTCTTGGACAAGAATCGCCAAATGTTGGGAGATATACAGATTAGTGAACTTCCAATGTTATCTCTGATGCTTGGAGCCTTTGGCAGTTCCACCGAAGAGGCGACAGCCTTGGCATCTGCTTTCGGCGGCTTTGAAGCCAAGGCTATCAAAGGATTGGGCGTTGCCGCCGGACGTTTCGACGTTCAAATTACCAGTGATGACGGCAAGCTGAATGTCAATTGCGCGAACGGTTCCAAGGCAAGTCGAGACAACTTGCGATCGCAATTGGCGGCGATGTTTTACTTCAAGATTTATGATCCGCTTTTCGAAGAGCCGGACGTTGAAGGATGGGACCGACGAAGGGACAACCTGGTCACATCTATCATGGACTACATTGACACCGACACGATTGTCGATGGCGAGCGCGGCAGTTTTGAGGACTACGGGTATCAAAGCTTGGATGACCGCTACAAACCGAAGAACAACTACATCGATACGGTGTCCGAGATTAAGTTGGCTCGCGGCGTCGATGACCGCTTCTGGACGCTATTTGGCAATCAGTTTACGGTCTACGGCGGATGCAAGGTAAACATCGGAGCACTGGCGGATCCTCGGCTCATCGCTTCTTTGATTTCTCTTTCTCCCAAAGACAAAGAAGACCCGGTTGTCCAAGACCCACAGCTGTTGTGGAAGTTGGCGCAGAGGGTAGCGAGCGCACGAATGCGAGATGGCCCTTTTAAGGACATCAACTCCTTTGCCGAATATGTCCAAGACCCCACCAAGGGGGATTTGAGCAGGTTGGTTGCCAACGCGGCTGGTGGAGAAGAGCCTCAGGCACCCGAGAGCCAAGAGGCTGTTCAGGGAGTGGAACTCAATCTCAGCTTGCTCGGACAAATCGCGACTGCAGGCCCAAGGCGATTGTACCGTGTGGTTGTAACCTCGACATTCGGACAAACACCAGACGGGGGAGCACGTTTTACTCGAAAACTAACTGCCATTTGGGATACCCAAGTGCAGAACCAGAACATGCGACACAGAGATTACCGGCGCGGTAGTTGGGTGTTCTGGAGGGAAGAATAAGTAGTATGGCAAGTCGTATCGTTGGAATAGATTTGGGCGCCTATAGCGTCAAGGTGGTGGTGACCAATCCCGGTTTCAGGCAAGCCATGGTGACAGACGTCATCGAGGTTAAGGTGCCTGAGGGCGAGGAATCTCAGCTTGTACGCGCAGCATCGGCGCTAGCGAGTGTGGGCAATCGTTTTCAGAGCGACGATGATTCTATCTTTTCTTCCATTGCCGGGGACAGTGTGTTTTTGCATGTTCTTGAATTTGGGTTCAAGACAATGCGTCGCGCTGATCTTGATCGTGTTGTTGGTTCGGAACTTGAAGGCGTACTTCCTATCGATCTGGAAGACATGGTCTATGCCTTCGAAGAAATTCCAAGACTGGTGGACTCCAATTCCAGTGACGTTGCGGGTGCCGATCCGGATGTGTTGGACTTGTCCGATAGCGCATTGGTCGGTAGTGGCACTGTCGCTGATTCGTCGTCGGTGCAGCGTGGTCGAATTGCCGAGACGGCTATGGGCATGCGCGTCTTGGCAGCTGCGACGCAACGGGATAGAGCGGAGGAACTTCTCTTTGCACTTCGAAGTGAGGGCGTCGATCCACGAGGACTCTTGGCGACGCCGGCACCCTACGCCAGGCTTGCAGACAAACTCGGTGGTCAAAGTGGACGTTTGGTAGCCATTTTGGATATCGGACACAAGCGAACTGACTTTTGTCTGTCCAAGGGGGGCAAGCCTGTCTACGCTCGGACGATTGCTCGGGGCGGAGAGGAACTCACTCGCATTATCGCGCGAACCTGGAAACTGGAAACTCCGGAAGCGGAAGAGCTAAAGCACAGAAGTGGGTTTATTGAGTCTCGTCGGGAAATCGCAACAAGTGAAGCGGCACGCAGTATGAGTGAAGTGCTCAACAAGCAGTTGCGACCACTAATGCGCGAAATTCGCCGGACATTGCAAGCTTGTAGAGCCAAAACCGGATACACCGCTGAGGAAATCGTACTTGTCGGTGGCGGTTCTCGTTTGTCCGGTATGGCTCCATATCTTTCTGAAGGACTAAAGATTCCAGTTCGGCTCTTGTCTCAGGAAAACGTGATGTCGATGCTGGGCGACTGTGCTGCAACAGCGAGCCTAGATACTTGCTCCCTCGCGCTGGGAGTTGCCACCGATGGCGCCAGTGCTAAACCCAGCTTTGATCTGAGGCAGGGCGCACTGGCGTTCGCCGG
>JAESTW010000249.1 GCA_016763395.1 Kofleriaceae bacterium | reverse complement strand
TTCCAGAACTAGGCAGGTCGATAGACCTGGGCCCTGGCGAAGCATATATTCACGACCTCTTTGTCGCGCCTCACGCACGTGGCCGATCGCTAGCTCCGTCGATATTGGAATTCCTCGCATTGGAGCTGCGGCAGCGGGATATTTACAAAAGCTGGGCTCTCATCGGCAGTACCAACATCGCCTCGGTACGCGCTTTTGAAAAAGCAGCCTACGCGTCGGTTGCGGACATCATCTTGGCGCATATCGCTGGTGTAGAAAAAATCGTCGTCCGGCCACCGGACATCGAGGCCGAGAAACTACTCGGAATCTAAATGGGCCCAATGCTCTTGCACAATCACAACCGGAGAAGTTCCCCATGACCGCTACCGATCGAATCACACTTGTCGTCCTCAATGAAAACGGTACCCGGGAGAAATTCACACTTTCTTCCTGGGTCGGGATTCCCCGCAAGCATGAGCTTTTGTGGATTGGGGATGATCCTTTTATGGTGATTGAAGTCGAGTACGCCGTGTCCGAAGGTTTTTTTGGAGCCCGAGCTATCGAAGCTGCAGGTGTCTATGTCCGGCGTCTGGACGAGAAGGAACAAGCTGCCGTTGCTCGGCGTTTGTCCACGCCAGTCCGAGGCGAAGACGAACGCCCATTTAGGCCTTAGGCTTTAGGTTCTCTTCGCAAGCGTTTCCGTTACGCGGCGGAGGTTTCGTCTTCTGGCGTTTCATCGAGATACGAGCGAAGTACCTTGAGGCGGAGAGGTTTCGTCAAATACGAGTCCATGCCCGCCGCCAAACAGCGGTCGCGAACTTCAGGCATAGCGTTGGCAGTCAGCGCGATGATTCGGACCTTTGCCATGGGACTGTCTAGCTTGCGGATTGCTTTGGTTGCTTGGTAGCCGTCGACGTCCGGCATTTGACAGTCCATAAACACAATGTCGAAAGATTCCACAGTGCAACGGTCGATCGCCGCTTGTCCGCCCTCTGCCAGCGTGACCCTATAATCGAGAGATTCTAGCATCAGCTGTGCGACCATACGATTGACCGCGTTGTCGTCAACAACCAGGGCACGCAGAGTAACCTTTCGCTGAATTGCAGGAGACGATTGCGTGGCAGCCTCTCGATCCAAGGAGATGGCTCTGAGCAGTTTCTTAGGGTGAACGGGCAGGGCAAGCAGGGCGGAGACTCGTTTGCCATACTGTTTTTGAGCGGCCGCAAGATGCTTCGGACGACACAGGAGAAAATCCCCTTTTCCCAATGGGGTCGAAGACTCGTCCGGGTTGTCGGGGAAGTTCTCGGGGCGGTATTCTATGAGCCGGAGAGTTCTAAGAGCCGCAACTCCGTCGAGCGCGTCGAGCGCGTCGAGCCGAGAAGGTTCGTACCCGGTCGCAGCAGCGATTTTTTGGCTGAGTGCCTTACGCAAATAGGCTTCTTTGGTATAGACTTCTACGGAATCGAAGACTGTCCGAGGAACTTCGCTAGGCGTGTCCCAGAACTGCGCAATGGGGTGGCTAAAGGTAAATTCGGAACCAGTCCCTTTGGTACTTTGAACGTCGATGTCACCCTCCATCAAACGAGCGAGGCGAAGGGAAATAGCCAACCCCAGCCCTGTACCGCCATATTTTCGAGCCGTATTCGAATCTGCCTGCGAGAAGTTACGAAAGAGCTTCCCTTTCTCTTTCTCGGACATACCAATGCCTGTGTCGCGTATCTTCCAATGACAGCTCATCTGGTTTGTGTCCGACTTCGACACCGAGAGAGCGAGAGTCACGACTCCACTCTCGGTAAACTTGACTGCATTGCCAACCAGGTTCAATACGATCTGGCGAATTCGTACAGGATCTCCTTCGATAGACTCAGGGACATCAGGGCCTACCAGTGTAATTAGATCCACGTCTTTCGCATTGGCCTTCAGTCCCATTAGCTCGGCAATGTCAGCCAGGATCTCAACCGGACGAACCTTTGTTTGCTCTAGTTCTAGTTTGCCCGCGACTACTTTGGAAAGATCCAAGATGTCGTTGATGATAGTTAGCAGGCTGTCGCTTGAGATCTGAATCGTGGAGAGCAACTCTCGCTGTTCCTGAGTAACCTCGGTTTGGGCCAAAATGTCGGTAACCCCCATGATTCCGTTTAGAGGGGTGCGAATCTCGTGGCTCATGTTGGCGAGAAAATCGCTTTTCGCTGCGGTAGCCGCTTTTGCGACGGCGAGGGCATCTTCAATCGTCGTCAGCGATTCTCGATGACGCGTTTGCAAAAAGAGCATCTGAGTGAGGATGTCGTGCACCGTAACCACTGGCGGAACAAAGGCGAACCAATACATGATGTTTGCGTTCAGTAGTGGCGGACTAAGGGGCTCCTGGGTTGACAGGAAGCACAGTCCGAGAAAAAGAAAGAGAGCTAGGCCCGCCAAGGCCGCTTGAATTCTTGTCTCGTGTTTCTCCAAGAGACAGAAAGGAGTTACAATTTGTCCCAGTACTATCAGTCGGACACCGCCGCCAGAGCCAATGTAAACCTCAAACACTGTCAAGGTGACATTCGCGATGAGCATATACATGATCGCCGCGTTGCGTGAGTGGCCCCGGCTATTGAGGATGTACACTGGGAGATAGGCGAGGGTGAGTGCCAGCATCACCAGTCCGGCGCCAGTATTCCCGGTTGACAGAAACAAGAGGGTGCCGAAACTCATCGGCAAGGTGTGGCCACTCGAGTATTTGTAGACTCGTTGCCCTAAATCACCACCCAGTTTGCCGTCCCCCACCACGATACAGAACGGTCAGCTGGGCGAAGGCTTTAGGGGGCAACGACAAAGGCTTGCTTGTGCAGGAAGTCTTCGGACAGATCTACGCTCTAAGGTTGTGGCTGCACGACTCGGTAGCCCATCGCTCGAAAGAAGGCGTAGTCTGGCTGTCCGAGACTATCCCAAGTAGGGTGGACTGCCGCACTCATGAGATCGGCCGGTTCGTTCAATCCAATACTCCCCTCGCTCATGCTTATGGGGAAGGTTTGGCAAGGCATGTCTAGGGCGTCGCCATCCGCTAGTACGCCTCGAAAAAATACGCCGCCACTGCCATCCATCCACTCCGACAATGTCGTCTCAATTCGGTAATTTTGTACAGCGAAGGTACTATCAGTCGCACTGTAGTCGGCGAGCAAGGAGTTGCCGTCAAGATCCACCAACTGCAAGTCATAGCGGGATGCCCGTATTCGTGTTCCTGGAGCTAGGCCAGAGCTCTCGCCTGTCTCGGTCATCCGAAAGTTGGGAATTGAGTTTACCGCTCCCAGGCCGTGCATCATTTCGTGCCGCAACAAACCAGCATTGTCCGAATTCTCTCCGACGTTGAAGTGAACTGTAAAATCAGCTCCAGCGCCGTCATTCGAGATTGGTGGAGTTGCGTTGTCAATTCCCAGAACAATTTTTCTCCATGCGGGAACGACCCAAAGAAGCGTGTTGCCGACCATTTCGTCCGCAAATGTGCGTTCAAAGGTTGTGTTGGCGAAACCGCTGTTGTTGTCCGTGAGATAAACTTCGACAGTCGCGTTCCAGTTTCCCGACGTTCTCAGTGTCGCCTCGAACTCCTCAAGCAAGGTGTCGACCATCAGTTGCGCTGCGGTGTTTCCTTCCCAAGCACTGCCAGATTCGTATACAACTACAAAATCGACACGACCGAGGTCTGGAGTTCCGCCGCCATCGTTGGCGTTTTGTCCTGCATCGCTTTGTATTGGGACCTCATCACTGCTGGAAGCGCCTTCGCATCCCGACAGAATTGCTACCGCCGCTACTACCGCTAAATCACGTATCGCTCGTTTCTTATCAACCTGTCCTACTTGGCAATACCCCAGGTTTATATCCCAGGAGTCGGCTGCTTGATAATCACCACTTTGCTCTTGAGGCCGGATGAGATGTGCACTTGATTGTTGCTATCGACGAAGACAGCCTCTAGCGAGGCATCACCCTCGACGATCTTCATGCCTTTTTTATGTCCGAGAACGAAGAGGGCAGTCGACCAAATATCCGCTGTTAGAGCATCCTTGGCCATCACGGTCACAGAGCGAGACGCTATGGCAGGCCTTCCAGTAGCGGGATCTAGTATATGGTGGTAGCGAACACCGTTTTTTACAACGGTACGCTCGTAGTCACCGGAGGTTGAGAAAGTCATGTTTTTGACTTCTGCAAGGGCGAAACTAGCGTCGTTTAACCCTCTGGGATCGCGAATACCAACTCGCCACTGGCGATCCCCTTTTTGTCCGGATGCATAGAGGTCGCCACCAGCTTGGAGTATAAAATCGACGAAACCCAAGCGGTGGAGAATCGTCACCGCCTGATCTACGGCGTACCCTTTGGCGACGCCTCCCAGAGTAATTCTCATGCCTTTGCGCATGAGTTTGATACTACTTTTTCGTTTGTTGAGCTTGACGCGTTTATAACCGACAAGCTTGGTTCGCTCAGTGACATCCTTGTCGTTGGGGATGCTGCCGTCGATATCTTGATCAAACTTCCACAGGCCACGATACGCACCGACACTAATGTCGAATGCACCCCGGCTGCGTTTGGCAGCATCTTGGGCTCGCACAGCCAGTTTCATGACTTCTGGGTCCACAACGATTGCCTTTTTGCCAGCGTTGCGATTGATCCTGGCGACTGCACTATCGTCGAGCCATGACGACATGAGCCGGTTTACTCGATCAAACTCATCAAAGACCGCCTTGCTTGCCCGAGTAGCGGCAATGTCATCATCGGTCCAGATGGTCAAGTTGACCACCGTGCCCATGACCTTGTTCTGAAAGTGAACGATGTGGTCCGGTGCTCGGACTGCGATCTTGTCCGCCCGTGCTGGCGAGACATCAAAAGTCATCACGCCCGCAAACGCAACAGAGACAAGAACAAAGGCTAAGAGCGAGCGATACATGTCGAACTCCGGTACGCTAAATTTAGAAAAAGAGGTTGATAACGCCGACGACAATCAGCAGTCCGCCAACTCCAAGAGAGACCATCACCATCAGTATGGCTCCGGCTAGGCCTGTTTGTGTTTCTTGTTGCATGCCCGACCAAGCGGCCCATGCGGCGGGAATGACTCCCAAACCTGCGATGATTCCGCCCGGAATCGAACCACTGGTAATGCCGCCAACGAGCCCCAATACCAGGCCGATTCCGACTAGGGCCAAAGAAATAAGGAGAGGGGTTTTCGCGTTTGCATTGCTCATGTCCCGAGGAGAGTAGCCCGATTTCGCGCGTCTTGCCATAGCAGTATTGCAACTTGCGCTGCCCCCTTGCCCAAGGCCGAGTTATACTCGGAGAATGCGTCGCGATTGGGTATTGGTGGTATTGCTGCTCTTGTGTAGCTGCGGTGGCAAAGCTAGTCCGCAAGCTGCAGATCCTTTCCCAAGGGCAGTTGCAATCGGTAGCGAAGTGCCGTCGTCGCCTTTCGCCGAAGCGGCGCTGCTCGAGGAAGCCACGCGTCTCTGCGCCCCGGATTTCGCCGGGCGCGGTTCCTATCAACAAGGCAGCGCGTTGGCATCGCAATACGTTTACGATGAACTCGCGAAGCTCGGTTACGAAATGCACAGGCAAGCCATTCGCGGACACGCCGAGACAATCATTGCGGTGAAACGCGGTGATGAAAATGCTGTGCTTATCTCTGCTCATCACGACCACTTGGGCACCCAAAAGGGAGACGTGTATTTGGGGGCGGACGACAATGCTTCGGGGCTTGCTGCTCTTTTGGCCATCGCTCGTTCGCGAGCCCAACTCTCGTACAAACACACTTTGCTCTTTGTATCTTTTGGCGCGGAAGAAGATGGCCTTGTAGGTTCGGGAGCCTATGTACGCGAGCCTTTTTGGCCACTTGCCAAGACTGTCGCTGTGATCAACTTCGACATGGTCGGACGAAATTTCTTTGAGGCCGGTGCAAATCAACAGGCAGCAGTCGCCGTTGTTGGACTGGAGGCTAGCTCTGTCGCGCGGGATGCAACACTTTCGGACGCGCAAGAACGGGGGTTGTCCGTCATTGAAGTCCCAGCTCGTCTGCTGGAAATATTTTATTTGCATGATCGCACCGATGACTGGTGGTTTCGACGACAGGGCATTACGGCTATTCACTTCTCGACTGGGATGCATCAGGACTACCACCAACCTAGTGATACTGTTGATAAACTACAGTTTGGACAAATCTCTCGTATTGCCCAAACGGCGGCTGCGACCCTGGATGCCCTGGCTCAGCGTGACCCTTAGCGTACGGAGATTTCATTCACTGGTTGCCAAAGGGGCCTGAGACGTGGAATGATTTCGGACACTCTGCGCCGTTGTTCCGAGAGCGCATTGTTGACTCAGTAGTATCTCCCATTGGCTCGTATTCTCATCACAGGTTTTTGTAGTTATCCCGGTCCAGATAGGGTTGGGGTTCAATTGGCTCATGTTGTCGACGGTCTTGTGCGAGAGCACAAAGTCGACCTCTTGGTGTGGCGCGACAAAACGCAAAGCCATCGCGAAATCATTCGGGGTGCCAACGTGTTGCGAGTCTCGATGCCCAAAGATCCGAGAGCCCAGGTGGAGGCTTTCCAGCGAGCGTTGCGCAGGCAGCTGGGTTCCGTGCAATACGACGTCGTGCAATTTCGAGATGGGTGGAGTGGAGTCACTGCGTTAGAAATGAAGCGGAAGCACAAGTTTGCTACGGTTTTCGATGTCACTCGCTCACCGATGGCCTTATCAGCAATGGTTGATTTGGCTACCGACACGGAACTGCAACGGGCCCATCAAAGTTGTCTGCGAAGGGCGGACTTGATTTTGGCACCATCGAAAGAAGCACAGCAATTCTTGGCAGGTGTTACAGACGAGCCCAAACTGCATGTAGTACCTCCAGGTGTCAATATCGATACCTTTGACTGGGATGAGAAGACCAGCGGTCGGCCAGTAATTTTATACCTGGGAAAGATAGCCAGCGGTTGCGGTATTGAGCGCTTGTTGGACGCCATGGAGGCAGTTCAGGATAATTCTGATGCTATCTTATTGTTGGGTGGTGAAGTAACGCCAGCATTCTTGGCGACACTCGAGGCCGAGATTGCCGAGATGGGGCTTGCCGAATGCGTACGAGTTCTTGGGGGAATTCCCCATAAGAAGATTCCCAATGCAATCGCGTTGGCGACCATCTGTGTTGTGCCTCAGGAGGCAGAAATCGACAGTCCGATTACGCTTTTTCCAACCAAAATATTGGAGTTCATGGCGTGCCGCCGAGTAACCCTTGCCCCGCGAGGAACCACAGCCGAGAAAATTATCGACGATGGTCAAAATGGATTGCTCTTTGACCCAGACGAGCCCGGGGATTTTGCGCTGAAGTTGTTGTCACTACTTGAGGACAAAGAGATCCGGAAGGAAATGGAACTCTTGGGATATGAGCGAGTACGTCGCCACTATTCTGCTAGCGGGACTCGGAGAAAATTGCGGGCAGCCTATCAGTGGCTCTCGGAGCAAACTGCGTACAGACGTCGCATGAGCAATGCTGTGGGAGCGGAAGTGGTGTCCAATTCGATTCATCTGGTGGGTAGTGATTTACTCGCCTCCGTTGATGAAGAGATCCCGCCTATACCAATCGACGATACCGACCAAGTTGGTGCTGTATCCGCCCCACTAGTGGAGGGTGGCGAAGTCACGCGGGTGAAGCAAAATCTACTGCTTCGAAATAACATTCGTCGCCCAGATTCCCGAGAGTTGGTTGATGTAGCAGGTACTATTAACGTTAAAGTGGCCAAGGTCCAAGTGGATGAGGAGATAGACGATGATGCAGGCACTGGCGAAATCGATCCAGTTCCGTGGATAGACGAGAGTATTTTGGACCTGATTGAAGACGATTCGGTGATCGCCATCGCGGACGACACCGATACCGAGACTCCCTTAGGCCACAGGGAAAAATAATTGGTCTTGATTCCGGGCCCGATCCATCTCGTCTGGCGCGTAGTGTATCGTTGCTCAGTCGGTTACTGGGCCGGTCGGTTTTAGACAAGCGAGGCATCGTTTTCTCTTTTGTGACCATGCCAGTGAATCCACACGCCAACTCCTTTTAAACCACAGGCAGAGTTTGTCTGATTTCTTGAACGAGATACTCAGCGCTTCTGCTTGGTGCCCTTTCTTGTCACGGATAAAAACACGCTGTCGCTGCCCATTCGCCTTCGGCTTCACCTGAATTCTGGCTCCATTTTTACCGGATACAGCTACAGGCCGTTCGCTTTCGACAACGTCTGATACCCCCTTTTTGATAAACCGCTCAAAATTTTTGGCGTCCTGGGTGGTCATAGGTCTAACCACACGTCGAGGGTGACGTATCGGGGAAACGCACAGGGTTCCACCTGGAGCCACTTGTAATTCTTGCGCCTCGATTGGGGAAGTCCAAAATCCAATCAGCAAAATGACCAGTAGTTTCATATCTGTGAAGCTGTCAACGCAGACCGGCTGGATTGGTTGTAAAAAATATCCAATTTCCCTGTCAGTCTATGCTGGCCTTGGTGTGAATCCGGACATTAACTAATGCGTATTGACATCGGGCCCCAGCGCCTAAGTGACCTTTGTGTATTTACACAGGCAGGTAATGAAGGCTAGCTTGCTGGCATTCCTCTTGATCTAGCATTCAACTTCAGTCTTGGACTGGTTTTCGTGCTTTGCGCTCGTGATCGAGTGCTGGCACAAGGTGTATTTGCGCCACCCGCGAGCTTTCTACTCCTCATATACGTCGGCATGGTTGTCGCTCCGATCACGCTCTATTTGTACGCTGCACATCCGTCTTGGACTTGGATGTACATGCTCAATCCTGCAAAGGTTCCGAGCTTCTCGCTAGTTCCATTGGTTGCGCTTCACTGCACAGCGGTGATTATCGGGTGGTATTTCGGAGGCAAGCTGGTATTGGCCCAGCGGGAAAAGATCGCGCGCAATATTGCACTGGCGGGCTTGGTGATTTCGCTTGCCGGAGTGGTTCTTTTTTGGGGGCGAATCGGAAGAGTGGGGAGTTTTGAGGAGTTTTCCCAGGGCCGAGCACTGGCTTTGATGGATGTGAAGCTCGGCTACGTCCTCGTGCCCCTGGCCATCGCCAGCGCAGCATCTGCGGTCTTCGTCATTGTTGAGCTATTGCGAGATAGCCGTCGGCTGCGTTCTCGGTGAATCGGCGGGGCTCTGCTTTGACCAAAACTCTCGGCGGTGCTAGTGTCGCCTCGCTCGCATGCATACGATTCATCGACTGAAAAGGCTGGCATTGACAGTGTCCGCGACCTTGGGATTCATGGCGATTGCCAACGGGTGTGGACCGGTTGAATATATCAATCAAGTCTCCCGCAAAGCCAGTTCCGAAGTAGAGGCGGCGAAGTCGGTGAAGGCCGATAAGTACTCTCCCTACTGGTATACCTTGGCGGTTGAGTACCTGAACAAAGCTCGCGAAGAGGCGGCGCACGCTGATTATCAGGCGGCCAATCGCTTTGGCAAACGCTCTGCAGAAGCGGCAGCAAAAGCGCGAGAACTCGCGGTGAAGCGAGCTGCGGACCCCTCGTCGATTCCTGTCGTACCCGACTCTTCGCCGGACAGCTCTTCGCCGGACAGCTCAGGCGTCGACATTATGGATACCGACTCTCCGGCCGGACTCGATGACGAGGACCCTTTGGCCAACATCGGCAACAACGTCGGTGACAAGGGAGACCAGTAGATGAAACTTCATCGGACTTTTTGTTTCGTTATTGGCGCCTGTCTCACTCTTGCTGGCTGTGCCGGTACGAGGCTGAGTACCCGCGCAGACGCGGTAAGCGATGTCATTGCCATTGCGAAAAAGAATGGCGCCCAAATTTGTGCCCCGGTTCAGTTGGCAATGGCCGAATCTCACTATGATTTCGCTCGGACAGAATTGTCCGAAGGTGATTACTACCGAGCCAAAGAAGAGCTTGCAGTTGCCGAGAACAACGCCAATGAGGCACTTGCTCTCTCACCCGAGGGACGCTGCATCAAAAAGAAAAAGGTCGCAGTCGCCCTTCCGCCCACCGATGATGATCCAGACGGCGATGGCATCCCCAACAGTCTTGACGACTGTCCATTGCGTCCCGAGGATATGGATGGCTACAAAGATGCTGACGGCTGTCCCGACCTAGACAACGATCAGGATGGACTTGCCGATACCGTTGATGAGTGTCCAGACAAAGCTGAGGACAAAGACGGATTCCAAGATGAAGATGGTTGTCCCGACCTGGACAATGATGAAGATGGATTGTCAGACCGTGTTGATCAGTGCCCTGACGAAGCCGAAGATGACGACGGTTTCGAGGATGATGATGGATGTCCCGATTGTGACAATGACGGTGACGGCGTATTGGAGTGCCCAGTGGCTATCGACAAATGTCCCGATGTTCCGGCGCAAACCGCAGATGGCTGCCCGAAAAAGTACACCAACGTTGTAATTACCAATAGTAAGATCGAAATTAAGCAGACTGTGTATTTCGATACCAACAAGTCTCGCA
>JAESTW010000248.1 GCA_016763395.1 Kofleriaceae bacterium | reverse complement strand
CGAGCCTATTGCGTTGGCGACGACATCCTCTTCTGCGATGTCGATACCGGACGATGGGGACAAGATGGGGGCAAACCTTCAGCGAGTTTGTCCCCGGCCGTCAAACCTTGGATGTGAGCTGAGGCTACTCTTTGGGAGCGAGGTATTTACACGCCTTTGAGAACATTTCTATTCGCGCAGGATGTACGAATTCGCACATCCTGCGCGCAGACTGGAGTTGTCGCTCCCCAAAGGATATTCGATTCACCAAATTCTTCGATTAACTTGTCGTGAATGTCGACAACTTAGCCTCCGGGAACGAAGTGCACATTAACCTAGTCAGCTCGGACATGGTTACGGAACTGAGAACACTCACTAAAGGCAGAAGCATTCTTCGATTCCAGCAATAGACACTAGAGTTTATCGTAGGACTGATTCGCGTGCGCCACGTCACAGTGAATGGTATATACGTTCAGATTTTTGAATAGCCTGTCAGGAATCAGAGCATTCCCAGAGTAAACTTGCCTGAGATCAGTAACTTAGCGCCATAAATTCTAGGCACTTAACTTGCACGGTCCGACCCAAATGAGAGTTGTCTGGCAAGAAGCCACAGGTGTAGTGATAGCGCTGGCAATCCTGCAAGCATGCGCAAGCGAGGGCCATGCAAGAGAGCAGGTGCCCACGGATGTGCCGGTTCTTTCCTTAATAAGTACCTGCATTGAAACTTCTGGGCGGCCAGTGTCGATGAGCCCTGAAGGCGATCTTTGGTTCGCCACTGAGGACGGCCTTCGCATCGTGCAGAGCAGTGGTGCCGAGACCACCCTTTCTTTAGACCTTGGCGAGACGAGCCACGCGCAAGCATGGAGCGATAGCCAGCTGACCCTGTCTGCGCTTGGCGAACTCTGGCAGGTGCACGATCAGAAGCTCGTGTTCGTGCCATCTCCTGAAGAAGTTGGCGCTATCAGCGCGTTTTGTGCCGACCCCGCCCGGCCAAACGGCGCCTTTGTTATCTCGGACAAGGGACTTTTCCAGCGCATCGGCGACGCGTGGTGGCAATGGAGTCAACACGACGAGTCCTCTTTCGGAAGAATTGACTACTTGCTTCGATCGGATGGAGCATGCATGTCCGAAGACGGCGCACTTTTGTTTGTAAACGACGAGAACGAGATATGGCGAGTCTCGGAGACAAACGCGTCTGTAGTCGCAACCCTGCCCGACTCTGCAGGCGCTTTGCTGTCCGTGCCCGGCCTCGGTCTTGTGACTATGCTGGACGGCGACTTGCGCGTCGGACAAGACTGGCGCTCAATTGGCTTTGACGCGGGAGCAGTCCAATCGATTCGTTTGGGTGGTGAACATCTCTGGGTCGGTGTTGGAGACGATGTCTACGTCTATTGGAGCGGCGCGTAGCAGCGACTTGAAACGGACGCTAGCGGTACAATACTGTCAGTGTGGGCCCATTCCGGGGCTGGTGCATGGCTCGATATGGGCACACAATTCTGTCATGTCGACGCCGGTCTCTCGGTGCGCATTCGAGGTCTGCGCCCATTTGAGCGCCGCAAGCTTGCGACTGCCAATTTAGAGATCGAACTTGATACTGAAAATCTGGTCGTGCACTTGGATGGCCAGATTGTGCAAAACCTGTCCGTCATTGCACCGGGCCAATTCGTCCTGAGCGATGTCGGACTCGGCGATTCGGGCTGGCACAAGCTAGAGCTGTTCGACGACGACAAGCTTGCACGCGCTCTTCGCTACTTCATAATCGACACCCCGCAGGTGTCGTGGCAAGCGGACCTGGCGCCCGTCTTTGCAGCCTCATGCGCGGGCGAGCTGTGCCATGGTCCCACGCCCAAGGGCTCCAGAATTGACCTCAGTACTTACGAGAGTTGGAAAACGCGCGCCGGACTAATCCGACGACGCCTCTTACTCGGTGAAATGCCGATCGGAGACTCGCTACCACATGAAACGATCAAGAGAGTCTCGCGGTGGGTCGAGGGAGGAATGCTACCGTGAAACGATATGGATTTTTTGGGATGTTGGTTTTCACCATGGGATGCGGAGAACCGGAGAAGGTTCCGGACAACACACCACCGCTAGTGGAACCAAGTGGCTTTGTCGATACCTCATCGCAGCGAAGGGTTCGCAGACTCTCGGCAGAGCAATTTCACAACTCACTACAGGTTGCCACCAATCAAGCGTGGAGCAAGTATGAGCGCTTTGCCGCCGCTTTGGGACGCGCTGATTTTGGCGAAACTACCAGCGAGGGTGGTGACATCTCTGTCACCTTCGACAAGCTCGTACACGACGCTGCTCGTGAGACATGCCTCGCCGCCGTCGAAGCAGACGTGCAAATGGCGGACAATGTCATCCTGAGGCATGTGAGCCTGGCAGATCGCGATCTGCCCAAGTTGTCCGCCAATCTGCGCTACCTGTTTCTACGTTTTTTGGCGGTACAGATCGATGCTGACGACGATGCCAGATTCTCGCCGTGGCTCACGCTATTGCAAACGAAGGCGGACGGCGAACTCAGTGACAACGATATGCAAATGCGATGGGCCGCTGTATGCGTCGGCCTCGTCACCCACCCAGACTTCTTGACCTACTGAGGACCAATATGACTCGCTCAAACTATGCTCTCAGCCGGCGGGCGTTTGTCTCCGGGGCAATCGGCGCGGGCTTGCTCGCCGGTACCTTCGGACGAATTCGCCTGTCTCGCGGTGATTCCCCCAAACCGGAACACCGATTCATCGCCTGCTTTTTCAATGGCGGATGGGACGTCCTGCTCGGCGGTGATGCCCGCGATCCTGCCAACAAGTACCCCGGCATTAATCTCGGCACAGATCTGCTGCCGACCCGCTACCGGACACCGGTGCCCATCTCCATAGGCGGCCGAGAGACGCTGATTGGGGCCCCAATGGCCGCGCTGACCCAACACGCTGATCGCCTGGCCCTGTTTCGGGGCGTCAACATGAATACGGTCGCGCACGGCACAGCCAAGGCCTACGTAAACACCTACCAACAACCAGCAGGCGTGTCCGAACGCGGCAGTTCCCTAGCGACAGCCATGGCCTCACACAGCAGCACCCCGGACGAGCGCATCCTGCCCAATGTCGCCATCGGCGTGCCGAGCTTCAACACCGACTACCCACCACAGTACACCGGTGTGGGATTGCAGCGGCCCGGAGAGGTCTTAGGGTTATTGAGACACGAGTCTGCCGTGTTCCCAGACGAAGTCGAAGCGCTCCTGTTGCGGGCGCAAGATGCCACAACATCGTGTGTAAGTGACCGCTACGTGGCCCCTCGCCACTCAGACCAGCTCAAAGCAACACGAGAGCGAGTCCGAAAGTTGCTCGCAGAGAATGTCGCCGGACACTTCGATCTGGGCGCTGATACAACCGAGATGGTGGCATTGCGAGCGCGCTACGGTTTCGATGCCGCAACATTCGAGGCGAACTCCAGGGATCCTAGAGTTGCCGCCGCCTGTACCTCTCAACTCATTCGCACGGGTCTTGCCAGCGCAGTCACGGTGCAACTGCAGACCGGAATTGACTCACACGACAACTGGGCGGATGAACACCCCCAACTCCTTCAGGCCGGAACCGAGGCCCTCAGCACTCTTCTTAGTGATTTGCGCGAAGACGACCCCGACATGTCTCGCACAACGGTGCTTGTCTATTCTGAGTTTGCCCGAACACCGCAAATCAACGGTCGTCTTGGTAGGGACCACTGGTTTGCAAACTCGATCTTCTGCTTTGGCAACGCTCTCAAACCCGGAATCTACTGCGCCACCCGTGAAGACAATCTCGGACTCACCAAGGTTGATCTAGCGAGCGGATTGCCCAGCGAAAGCGGAGAACTCATGCGGCCTGAGCACATTGCATCGACACTTGTTTCAGCACTCAAGGGTGACACAAGTCCCTATCGAGTTGCCCCAGTGTCAGCGTGGATCAACGGAGACAGAACATGAACCGCACAGCACTGGGCGCTATCGTCATCGCCACTCTCATTCTCGGACAATTATTCGGACAGAGCGTCGCACTCGCCGACAGTCCCAGAGTTTGCGGTCCAACTGACTCCATTGACAAGTACCGCCTGCTTCGGCAGCTCTCGCTGGACTTGCGCGGCACCATTCCAACTGTGGCGGAGTACGAGGCCCTGCACGAGCAAACAGATGTCTCGGCGGATGTGCTAGAGGCCATGCTCAGCTCGGATGCGTATTTCACTCAGGTGCGCGGATATCACAGGTCACTCATCTGGGCCGGACTGGAGGACGGAATGTCCATTGTCACCAATCGGCGCCGACTGGCAAGCGCTGGCAATAGACCCTACCGAATCAAACAATTGCGCAGGCGCTACCGAGGTCGTTCAGACATCGAGTGCTTCAATCGTGAGCAGATTGAATTCGATGCCGAAGGGCGGCCTATTCCGATGGAAGTCACGGTGGATTCGACCTGCCGACGCAACGAGTGTCGACGCGAGGGTTATGTCCGAATAGCGCCGTACTGGGCGCCAGACACAAGCATCAAGATTTGCGCCTACGACGCTCAAGACTATGAGCTAGACCTCAATGGCAATCGCTGTGGCGTCTTCAATACCAACCCTGGCTGCGGCTGTGGCCAAGATCTCCGCAACTGCTTGCCAACCGGGGGGACAGAGGCCCACAGCCGCGTCCGGGATGCTCTGGCAGAAGAGTCCACACGCATTTTTGAAGCTACGATCAGGGCTGGCAAGTCCTATTTTGATGCGTTCACGACCCGGACAACGTATGTAAACGGTCTCCTATCGCACTTCTATCGGTATCTGTCCGGCGAGGTCGCGCTGGAGTTGGCCAATGGTCGAGCTTATGATCACCAAATCGACAACATCCCGGTGCTAGCATTTGATGATCCGGCCTGGGTGCCAGTCGAACGAAACAGTGTGCACAGCGGCGTTCTGACAACGCCAGGCTTTCACTTGCGCTTCACCAGCAATCGCGCGCGCACCAATCGCTTTTACTCAGCCTTCCGCTGTGAACCCTTTGTCTCCAGCGAAGGCTTGCCCGCGGAGATGAGCGCGACACCAAATCCCAATCTTCGCGAGCGTCCGGGATGCGCTGCTTGCCACCAAAGCCTTGAACGAGCCGCCGCTCACTGGGGACGTTGGCGCACCGATGGAGAGTTTGGCTTTTTCGACGAGCCGAGTATGGACTTCAGTGCCCAGCGCGAAGACTGCCAACGCTGCACCGGCAGCGAGTGTTCGAGTTTCTGCGATTCCTATTTCATTACTGCCAACAACAGCTCTCACCCGGACGAGTTGTCTCAGTGGCAAGGTTACCCACGAGCCCGAGCCTGGCTTTCCGAGGGCGAGGCAGGAGCGATAGAGACAGGTCCATCGGGGCTAGTGACAGCGCAGACCGACCGCGACACGATCGCGACATGCACAGTTCGCAACCTCGCCCAGCACCTGCTCAACCGAGAGCTCAGCGAAGACGAGCTTCTCGTCTGGGTACCGAGCTTGACGAGCCAGTTTGCCGAGAGTGGCTACAACTTCCAGTCACTCACCCGAAACCTGGTGACAGATGAGCGCTATCGGACAATCCGCTAGCTCAATCGCCGAGGTGGCTCACGGATTATCTCAAATCAAGAGGCGACAACTACCCTGACACAGGGGCCCAGCGCCCCTCTCTTAGCCTCACCTTGAAAGTGAGCTACTCTTTGGGAGCGAGCGACTTACACGCCTTTGAGAACAATTCTATCTGTGCCAAGTTGTACGAGTTGGCACCTCGGCCACTGTAGCAATGCACGACTTTGTCTCCAACTTTGACCGAGCTATCCAACCACACTGAAGTTTTACTCATCATCTTCGTTTCAAAGATAAGAGTGTCGTCGCTCTCAGTGTGAAACTTCTCAAGTTTGTGCATGTCGTTCTCTTCAACCTTCGCTTTAATCTCCGCCATATTCGGGGCGTCCGTATCAATCGATACATAGAACTCTTTGCCATCACCAAGCTTGACTTCGAGTGTGCCGTACGAGTCTTTGAATACAGCGCCCTTCGGTGCACTCATAGTCGCTTTGAAATCCTCGGTTACGATATCAATCGTCACCATTTCTAGTGCTACCGCCTTGGGAGCCTCTGGCGCCGCTTTTTCTTTTGGTGCTGTCTTGGCCGCTGGCTCCGTTTTCTTAGCATCTTTATCATCTTCCTTTTTTCCGCAGGCGACGAACATCAATGCAGTGGTGGCAAAAATTATGGTGTTTGATTTCATGCGGCGAGAGTGTCTTGAATCCATGATGCCGTCAAGCCAGGTCGCCATGCGGTTCTCTAGCTCCAGTCATAAGCTGTCGGGCCAAACGGCCAAATATCAGTCCACCGAGACCTTTGCGCCGGTGACTATCGCCGTCCATTCAAATCTCGGTTACTATTAAGAACATGTCGAACGCCAGCCAGCGTATTCAGAATCTTTCTCATGCTAGTTTGATCACCACAGTGTGCTTTGGGCTTCTTGCCTGTTCAATGCCGCCGCCCGAGACATCAGCCCCTTCTGCACTGGCGGTAGAAACACCGGCTCCTGCGCAAGAGACTGTTGTTGCCAAAGCGCCAACGCCAAAGGCCGATGACCTGCCTGCTCGGGTCGAAGAACTGTCCTTTGTACCCAGTGAACTGTCGCCACAAGGCGATTCCGCGTTACTAGAATATTGTCTCGACTGCCAAGTACGCAAGGCGCGATATACCTATTGCCACTTTGACGCCAAAGAGCTCGAAACAGCAGTCGGTCCTGAGAGTCTTTCTAAGACGGTCACAGTGAAGGTTGAAATGAGGGCACAATCGAGTGAAACCTACGTTCCCGATGATCCCAATGCACCTCAGCCAGATGACGGATTCGTGCACGAGAAGTACAAGTGCATGGTTGTTGAAGTCCTCTCAAGTAAGTAGCGCAATAGAAACACGGCATAGTAACGACGCGTTGAAGATTTTTCTTGGGCGGGTGTCCGAGCAATTTCACTCGACGTGTAGTACGCTGTATCCTAATGAGGCAATGTCAGTCATGCGGTGGAACAAACGAAGCACATCATCCTATGTGCGTTCATTGCGGTGCCTCGGCCCAGAGCCAGCAAGCT
>JAESTW010000247.1 GCA_016763395.1 Kofleriaceae bacterium | reverse complement strand
TTGGGGTATCAGTTTGAAAGCGAACGCAAAAGGGCCCTCAAATCCAGCCTTCAGCTACAGGCAGATTTTCAGGTTCTAATCGAGGACAGCCCGGAGGGAGTTGTTGTACTGGCGGACAACTCTATTGTCTATGCCAACCCGGGATTGGCAACTATTCTCAAATTCACAAACGATGAGTTGCACAACAATAATTTCATTGAATTCGCCCACCCCAAGATCCGTTCTAGACTGACCGAATCAATTGAAAACCTTCGGACGCCCCAGGGCAACGAGAAACGAACCTTTGAATTTGTCCGAGGCGACAGCGAAACGGTAAAGCTCGAGATCGATCACATCTCGAAAATCAACTTCAACGGCGCTAGCCGAACCTTGGTAATGCTGCGCGACCTCAGTGAACGTTCCCGGCTCGAAGCACAAATGCGAATCACGGACAGACTTTCCAGCGTCTGTAGCCTGGCCGCCGGCATGGCCCACGAAATTAATAACCCCATAGCGTTCATTAAGGGAAACCTTGAGTACATCGCAGAGATCCTAGAGGAAAAGGGACTGGGGAAAGAACTCGAAGATGTTCACGCCGCTGTGTTCGAATCTATTGAAGGTGTCCTGCGTGTCGCCACCATCGTGCAAGACATGCAGGCTCTCGCACGGATTCAGCCCAAAGAGTCGTCGGCAATAGACCTCAGCGGCACCGTACATTCTGCCATCAAACTGACAAGCCACGAAACAACTCGACGGGCCAAGCTAGTTGTCGACATCGCAGAAAACCTAATTGTGGTTGCGGACGCAGCAAATCTGCACCAGATACTGATCAACCTGCTTATCAATGCCGCCGAGGCAATGCCCGAAGAATTGCACCACGAAAATACGCTCCGAGTTACCTGCGTGCAGCGGGACGAACATACGGCCCTGGTTGAGATCCACGACAGTGGTCCGGGAATTCCTGAAGACAAACTCGCTGAGGTATTCGATCCCTTTTACACCACAAAAGAAGTCGGACAAGGTACCGGCTTAGGGCTCTCTTCGTCTCGGCAACTTGTAAGTGCAATGAATGGCACACTGGAACTTGAGAACCACGCGGACGGTGGACTCGTCGCCAGAATGATTCTTCCAAGTCACTAGAGCGTTTCGCTTCCCAAACGCTTGATTGTACGCCTCCTTTGGAGGCTATTCGGCGTTTCCCTGACGAAAAACACCAATTCACTAGTGTCCGGCGAAGAAATGAGTTGGGCCTAGGTTCACGTTTTTCATCTTCTTGGTCGGGAGATGTAACCAGTTTCGCCTTGGTTGCCACTGTCTTTGTAGAACCACACAAGGAGCTACTGGTCACTATGCAAAAAATCTTTCTCCCTCTATTCCTCAGCTGCTCGATAGCGGCCATCATGCTCTCTAGCGCCTGCAAGAGCCCGGGGCCCAAACGTGTTCACAATCTCAGCGAAAGCGACGAGCGCAAAGCGATAACGATCGTCAACCAAGGCCTGCGAGACAACTCGCCGGAACTTAAGCTTCGTGCCCTGACGATCGCCAGCCGCCAAAAGGAAGTGGACTACGGCCAAAGCGTCCGGCCTTTGCTCACTGATTCCCATGAAATGGTAGCTAGCGCATCCGCTCTCTACCTGCACAACTCAACCCTGCACGCAGACGGAAGCGCGGACAAGCTCGCCGAGCAATACCTTCAAAGCAGCTCAGAACACGTGCGCGCGTTCATGCTCGCTGGCATTGCAAGAACCCGAGGCTCTAGCTCACGGGCACTGGTGTTGTCGGGGTTATCGGACAAAAGTGCGCGGGTTCGGCGGGTGGCCGTCGCCGCTATGGGCAGCTGGCGGCAGGCGGAGGACTGGCAAAGACTTGTGGCCACCGCGCAATCAGACTCCTCGCCGCGAGTCCGCTCGAGTGCGTTGCGAGCCTTGCTGCACCACAAGCAGGGCGACGAAGGCCTTATTGCCAGCGCACTCAAGGACAGCTATGTTGGCGCACGCCTAGCTGGCATCGCTCTCTTGAATAAATTCGGAGAGGACACTTCGTTGCAAGAATTGCGATCGCTGGCAATGCCGGGTGATTTCCCAACAGCTTTGAGCGCCGCAGCCGCGCTCTACCAACGCAACAAGGCGGACATGAGCGAGCTCCTCAGCGCCGCGCTGCAGAGCCCCGACTGGGAGACTCGGGCCAGTGCACTGAATGCGGCAACCCGATGTGCACCTCGGCAATACGCGATCAAGATGGCAATACTGGCTTCTGCGGACACGAATGTCCAAGTCTCGCTCACCGCGGCTCGGCTATTGCGACGACTCGGAGAAGACACCCGCGCCAGTGCCACGTTTCAGCTTGTTCTGCGCAGCGAGACTCTCGCAGACAGACTGAGTGCCGCAGTCGACTTGGCAATCATCGGTGACGCCAACGCGATGCAATTGCTATCTCAGCTGAGTATGTCCGGGAGTACCGCCCAGCGCATCGCTGCCATCGACTTGCAGCGGTCGTCCAGAGTTGTTAGTGAGGGATTGCTGGCCAGTCTGTCCGACCCGGAGCTTGAGATACGCCTGGCCGCTGCGGACGCCCTGCTCTCTCGGTGATACCGAGAGGACTCCAGCGAGGCTACTGGCCAAGTAGCTAGCCGTGTTGAACGAGGAAATATATCGTCAGCACAAAGAGTGCAATCATGGTCGCTGTTTCGACCCAGTTGACGGCGCCATCATCTTGCACCGCTTTCCACAGGATCAAGAGTGGTGGAAACGCCAGAAGAAAGACTGAAGTTGTCTCCAAATCGATTGGCAGCGCCCCGCCGCCGGGCAAAGGAGCTGAGACTCCTGTTTGAGAAAACACGGCGATCATGATAAGCGCGATTGGCATCACGACAAAGGGCACCTGGTTGATCCAACCGGACACGTTGGCTAGCGCGATGTCGTACATGCCTTTGCTGTGTGCGGTCGCGATCATTGCGATGGCTCCGGCACAAGCAAATACACTCAAGATTAGCGCGCCCAACATCTCCGAGTATCCAGCAGCAGCCATGCCTGTTACTAATATATCTGCAAATTCACCAACTGCATGTCCGCCGATAACCGAAGTCACCACACCGATTAGGCCATAGGTGACGATCGATGATACCGAAGCCAGTTCTTCTTCGGGAATCTCTGGGGCTGGCTCCACTTCTTCGTCCGGGTTGGTGTTGTTTTTGGAAAATCGAGCCAAAAGTCGCATGATCGCGACCACTTCGACAAAGAGCAAACAGCCACCGATGACATAAAGGTCAGTTGCGAGAAGTTCGGAGTGTCCGTCTCCAAAGAGCGACATCAGCATCATGATACCGCCAGTTGCCAGAAACACCCCGGCCGCGCAAGCGAAGAGGTCGGTACTGAGTTTTACTAGTGGTGCCGGCAGGCGAGCGTGTCCGGTTTCATCTCTCGGCAAGAGAGCACTGTAGATACCAAAGGCCATCGCGCCCAGATGCAAGGTAAAGGCCACTACGATAAATCCCAGTCTGGGGTTTTTCGCAATCACAAAGCCCAGCATCACAACTTCGGGGACATTACTAGCCAGGCCAGCCATTGTGCCGGCGACAAATTTATTCCACTTCAGTCGACCGGCGAGCCCTTGAATGCAGTGAATCATGGCCTCGCAAGAACCGAAGACTACAGCGATACCGCCGACTGCTAGCAAAGTTGCCACCAGCCAGGTTGGCCCAACCCCACCCATATGCAATCCATTGGCGACGCCGACGAGAACGCCCCCACCAATGAGAATCTTTATCCAAGCTGTACCTTCTCCACCACCTGCTGACATGCTCGCAGTGTACTCGAAGATCGGCTCGATAGCGTGGCCCTCGCTTGACACTCGCAGTCTGGCGGGCGAGAGTAACTAGCTCGTGTGGACCGGCTACTCAACAAAGGACACTGCAGACGTCGTAGGACTCAGTCAGTCCGTCGTACGTCAGTGTATGCGTTGTGGAATGCTCGACAGTCCGGCCGACCATTTGCCTTTGCGCTTTAGCTTTCAAGATCTGAAAATTCTCAAAGCGCTCAAAGCTCTAGTTGACGACGGCGTTAGTCTGCGAAGAGCACAACGGGAGCTGCTATTGTTGCGGCAACGTTTGGCCGCTGCTGCTGATGGATCTGTCGAACATGACGATTCGTCCGGGCCACGTACGTTGGCCGGAACGCGTATTGAAGCGCAAAACGGTCATGTCGTTGTTTGCGAAGCAGGCCAAGTGTGGCGAGCGGACAGCGGACAGGGGGTGTTCAACTTCCAACTCGAAACACTGGCGGGCGAAATAGCCGAATTACCGCAGACCATCGAACTCCCAGTTCCCGAGTTTATGGAGAATCTCTCAGCGGACGAATGGTTTGACCAAGCGCTGCAAAGTGAAGAGTCCAACCCTACTCAGGCAGTCGCCGCATACGAACAAGTGCTGCGGCACAGGCCAGAGTGCACAGAATCGCTAATCAACATTGGTAGATTGCACGCCGAGTCCGCGGAGCTAGAGCTGGCAAGCGAGTTTTTTGAAAAAGCGCTGGCCATCGATCCCAGAGAACCTACCGCGCTCTACAATTTGGGAGTGATTGCCCAGGACTCCGGCAACGACAATGACGCCATCAATTACTACGAAGCGGCGCTATCGGTCGATCGCGAGCTGGCCGAAGCCCACTACAACCTGGCCACGATCTTTGATCGCAGTGGCGATGCACGCTCTGCAATTCGGCATATTAACGAATTTCGCAAGTTGAATAAGCGTCGCTAGCTTGCACTTCTTCGTCCTTTGCTATACTTCCGCCACAATGTGGTTTCTAGGTAGCGTTCCTCATATGCCCGACGTGTAGTGACTTCATCACAACTCGTCCATGCAAACTTTCACTCGCGTCTTTGTCCTGCTCTTCGCAACACAATGCACAGCGCGAATACACACCAGAGGTACACGCCATGACATCCAAAACCATTCAACTCGGCGATCGTTCAGACGCCATCAAACACATCAAAAGCGCTGTTGATCCGT
>JAESTW010000246.1 GCA_016763395.1 Kofleriaceae bacterium | reverse complement strand
GGCATTTCGACGAGCAATTTGCACTGCCTGGACTGCTCGGACAAATACCGACATCAAGTGCCGGCGGACGAGACATATTTGTGGTGGATCTCAATCGAGAAACTGGGACTGCAAACTGGCATCATACCTACGGCGGAACGGGTAACGAAACGGCCTATGGCGCTGCTGTCACGACCGCGAACGACAAACTACATGTCACAGGCGACTTTTCCGGACAAGTGGAGTTTGGGGCATTGGGCAATGCAACAGCTTTGGGAACATCGGATGTATTCGTCCTGAAAATAAATCCCGAAGGCGAGGAGCGAATTCTGTCGACCTTTGGCGCAGCCGGAGCAAGTGCCAAAGGACGTGGGATCGCAGCGACTGCCGAGCGTGGTGTTGTGATATCTGGCCTATTTACTGGAGCCATTGACTTCGGAAGTGGGACACAGACTTCCATCGACAGCGATGCGTTCGTTGTTTCACTGGACTCCACATTGGCGACTCGTTGGAGCCAGGTATTTCCTGGAGCTGGAACCGCTCGTGCGCTGGATGTAGACGTCGAGGATGGCGAGGTATTTGTCGCCGGACAATACTCGGGACTGCTATCTGTTGGAGTAACGATGTTGACTGCTATCGGTGGAAACGATGCCTTTTTTGGCTCGTTAGCGCTCGATGATGGGACACCGAATTGGGCATTCGGCATTGGATCAACTGGCGCGGACTTTGGCTGGGGCGCTGAGAGCTATCAAGGCCGTCTATACGTCACTGGCGCATTGAGTGGTCCAGCCGATCTCGCAACGGGAGTGCTCCTAGATGCGTCCGCCGACGGAGACATCTTTCTGGGCTCCTATCGAGTTCGATGATGTCCGGTTAGATCAGCATCTACAGCAATCGCCAATCGATGAACGTTCTATGCACTTCAATCTCAGGGTTTAAGTAGTACCCTGAACCAGACCTAAGAATAATTCCATCGAATCCCATTTTTCTGAGTTTGTTTAGAGCGACGTAGACTCGATTGGCACCGGACTCGACCTGGATGCTTTCTTCTGGCCAACCGGCTGCTTGTAAGGCCATCATGGGCAATCTGCTTCCGGGTGATCTGCGTTTCTCAATCACAAGCGCGTAGAGAATTTTTCGAATGGTTCCGAGGCTGCGCAATTCTTGCCATTGCCCATCAGGGACTCGAAACCAGCGCGCATAGGGGCCAACTACAAGTCCATGACCGTCGTTGGCAAGCTCGCCTGACTCCAGTTGGGTCAATGTCGAATCTAGCAGTCCCAGCAGAGTTCGTGCATCGTCGCTGCGCTTTATGAGTGGAGATTCTCCCTCGGACGCGCGCTTCATTTGCAATCGCAGGGCAGAAATACGTTCTTTTGCGTCACAGTTGTTGCCGTCGAGCTTAGCCCTTACAATTTTCGGGATGCTAAGAAAATGCCTGGTTATTCCAATAGCTTCGCGGGCCGTTTGGGCACCCAAGCCATCGAGAATTCTCTCCGCTTCATCGATGTGCCCAAGTGCCTCAGCGGGTTCTCCAATACAAGCCATGATGGCTCCAAGGCGGCCTAGACTCATTGCGCGGGATCGCTGATCGCCGACGACATACTGTGTTGCAATCGCGCGCTCATAGATCGTTAACGCCTCTTCCAAGTATCCCTCAATGTGCTCAACTGCTGCCATGGTATCCAAGGCGATTCCAAGAGATCGCCTGTCTCCCAGAGACTCGAGTGTTCGGACAGCGCTTCGAATGTGAACTCGAGCTTCGTCGAACTGCCCCAATTCGACGTCGACGATTGCCAAGTTACTGAGGGCGGTAGCCTCTAGCCGAGAGTCACCAACCTTTCGTAAAAGCGCGATCGCTTCTCGGTGACGATTCTTTGATGTAAGAATATCCCCCTGATCGAGAGCAATGGCAGCCAAGTTACCTAAGGTTTTGGCGACCGATCTGGACGCGGTATTGGGAGTTTGAGTCTCGAGTGCATTGTTGTAGCAGCTCTCTGCTTGCTCGAGATCTCGGTGTCCGTGATACACGATTCCGAGATCAGTCCATGTCTCCGATGTAAGTCCCTCGGAATACTTTTTAAGCGCGAGTTTAAGTGCATTCTCTGCAAGTACGAACTCTCCTTGGAGGAGGTAGGCTTTTCCGAGGGCACGATACATTCGATTGAGCTGCCAATGAGGCACGGGGAAGTCCGAAGCGAAGGCCAAGGTGTCTTTGAGCAGCGTAAGGTCTAGCAATAGCGGACCTTCCGCACTCAGCACATTGTCCAGCGCAAGTGCGAGCTCAATTGCGTCGGACGCAGCGTCGATTGTGCCCTTGCTTGCGAGCGTTGTGCTGAGAACTTCTAGTAGGTTCCTCCGCTCTTCACAGAGTGTAGCGAAGCTGATAGGGCATCCCTTTTCCTCAATAGCGCGGTATCCCGAGATGGCAAGATCAACAAAGTAGCGATGATACTGAGCGGAAGCATTGTTGTCGTTCTCAGAACTCAGCCTTATATCCTGAGCAAAGAGTTGAATGCTTTGGTAGTGGCTAAAGCGGATGACATCCTTGTGCTCAGAAGCTCGTATCATCGACTTATCACGCAAGGACTGTAAAATAGCGATGGTCTCGAGAGTGTCATCGTCCTCAGTGAGAACGTGCAATGCAGCCTCCAGAGAAAATCCCCCGGTGAAGCGCGATGATTCCACAAGGACTCTCTTTTCTGGATTCGTCAGGAGTTGCCACGACCACGATATGGCGCTGCGTAGGGTTGCTTGCCTTGGAACCGCATCGCGAGGTCCACGTAGGATATCTAGTTGCTGAGCAATGTTCTCAAGTAATCCTTGGAGCCCGAACATGTTGATATGAGCGGAGGCGAGCTCGATGGCCAATGGTATTCCGTCGAGTCGCTGTACCAATGCGAGAATGGCATTCTCATTTTCTTTGCGAAGCGAGAAGTCAGGTTGCGCATGCTTTGCAAGTTGTGCGAAAAGTTGAGCCGCCGGTGAGCTGGCAATGTCGTTGCCGGGTTGGGGCAGCGAGAGCGATGGAATCTCTAAGACATATTCCTGCTTGCAACGAAGTCGCTCGCGTGAGGTGACTAGTATTGCGAGATTGGGACTCGCACTCAGCCATATACTCTGGCACCGAGTGACGGCGTCCGGTATTTGTTCACAGTTATCCAGCAGCAAGAGATCAATATCAGCGGCAACCAATGCATCGCCAATTGCCGTACAACTCTCGAGATCGTCGCTACTGGCAGAGCTTGGCAAATGAAGTGCGCCCCAGAGCACTCTGCAAACCTCGGCAAGGGATTCACAGGTCGACAAATCACAGAATATGATATTTCCCTGCTCTCGTCTGCGTTGGTATTCAGTTGCAAGTCGAGTCTTGCCAATTCCGGCTGGTCCCCAAAGAGTAATCAGGCGATGGGGATTACCAACTAGGTGCTCGAGTTCATCTAGGAGTTTTTCTCGGCCAAGAAAAGGAGTTGCGAGACTAGGTGCGATCATAGTCGAGGCGGCTAGAGCCAGCGAAAGCGTCGCTGGGGTACGCTTTTCAGTAACTTGATGGCTCGATCTTTGTTGTTAGCGGCTAGCAAACGGGCTATCTGTGACATCAATGTTTTTCGATTTCGGAATTGCCTGGTTTCTCGGCGAATGAGTACGAGGCACATACGCGAGTCATGTTCGTTGTCATATTGCAGTGCCCGCAGCGCGTCCAGACAGGTTCGAATGTTCTCACTCAAGTCAATCCAAAGTATTCCCATAGCAGCATGATAGCAGCGCAGGGCAGGAATACCAACGCCGAGCCAGCTTTCCAGTTAGTCGCGGTGAGCTGTCCGAGAGCGCCGAATCCACAGGGCAATCCAGCCCAGGAACACCGCAAAGGCCAGCAGTAGTGGAAGTAAGCTAGTCAGTCCAGTAAGGCCCAGCTTGTGTCCGAGATTCCACGCTCGGGGCTTGGGTTTGCCTCTAGGTGGAGCAACCATGTCGATTCCCTGTGCGTTTAGACTCAGTTCACCAGCATAGAAATGTGGTGTGAGATACTTGGCAAAGGGTTCTTTGATTTGCTGTGGGACTTCGGGCCTCACGGCAGCTGCGGAGAGCATCAAGAGGGCGGAGTAACCGATTGCCAGTGCAAGCAGTACTTGAATGCCCGGACGCAGCCACTTGCGTGCACCAATTGGCGCCTTGTCCGTGCTGGTCTTGCCAGAATCATCTGAGGTTCTCGGCAATGCCAATCCGGCGATAAGAAAAACTAGGAAGGGGATGGCAGGGATCATGTAGCGAGCGCCCATGCTCCAGCCACCATGCCAGGAGTCAATAAGGGACGAGGTCATCCACAAAAAGAGCAGGAAGACGGACAAGCTTACAATTGCTTCGGCCCGCAGTCTTGATTTTCGAATCATGAAATACGCGCCAGGAAACGCCAAGAGCAGCCATGGAGCGGAGAAGAAGAGTCCGCGATAGCTTGTGAACATGGTGTTGGAAAAGGCCGGCCAGTTGGGCGCGCCCAGGCCCATGAAGATTCCCAAGGAGCGGAAGTGTTGGGTTGAAAACTCGTAGGGCAGGGTTAGCGGTCCGCCGAAGGTGACCCAGTGGTAGCCGGTTAGAATCACGATGCACAGTGCTCCGCCTAGAACGAAGCCCAAGAGTCGCTTCCACGGCCTGAAGTACACGGCGGCGTACACCGAGATTGGTATCACAGCCAATGCGGCGGGGTACTCGCAAACCACCGAGAAGCCCAAACACAGTCCGACCAGAAACATCGGCGGATCACTCTTGTTGTGGCGCGCCCGGACAAGTAGGGCAAAGCCAATAAAGAGCAACGCGGCTGCAGTTTGATGTCCGTAGAGCAGGGTCGAATAAGGGAAGGCGAGAGTCGAAAATCCATAGCCAAATGCCAGAGCCGAGCTGGTCCAGCGAGAAAACCGCAGGGCCAAGAGCAGAGCGAAGAGAAATGCCACGGAGAACGCCGAAGGCAGGGCAACGGATACGATCGTACTGAGATAGACCGAGTTTCGCAGGTAGTTTGCACTGGGCTTATCATCGCCAGCGAGCGCGTAGATTGCCACATAGGGCACAACGCCCAAGAGCGAAACACCCGGAGCCTTGTCGCAGTAGTAGTGCTCGTTATTGACTGCCTTTGCAACACCTTTGCAAACGCCCTTGTCTCCATAGCAGCTCAAATCACCGCTATTGCGCCGATAGTCGTCAATAACGACGCTTCGCTGCTCGGTAAGGGAGCGGACTAAGTCAAAGCGGACGTTTTGATTCCATCCACCCGCTTGGTAAAAATAGGAGTAGGCGAGCAGTGAGATAGCAAAAAAAGCGAAGCTTGGACGAGCGACAAAGGTGCGTAATTTGACCTTCCAGCTACTCGTCCTAAGGTCGTTACTCATCGCTCTTATCGCTCTTATCGCTCTTATCCGGCGTATCGCTCTTATCGCCCTTGGCGCCTTCGTCTACCTCTTCATTTGGCCCAGCCTCCATAGCTCTCTGTTTGCGTTCTTTGGAGATCGTAACGAAGAAAGCGAGGATGATAGAGATGTTGTAGAGCACGATCAGCGGGCCGGCCATAAACATCTGAGAGTAGATGTCCGGTGGCGTGAGCGCAGCCGAGATTACGAAGGAGAGAAGGATTGCCCAGCGGTTGAATTTCCACAGACTTCGGTGGGTGACGAGACCCATGACTGCCATCACCAATATAACGAGCGGCAGCTCAAAGATCAGTCCAAAGCCGATTAGCAAGCGCTTCGCAAAGTCGAAGTAGTCACGAATAGTCAATTCGGGCAATAGAGTAATGTTGGCAGAACCCAAATTGTTGTTCGAGTAGCCTAATAAGAACTCGCATACCGTCGGAAGTACAATGTAGTAGCAAAAGGTTGCACCAAGGAAGAAAAGCATCGCTGACACAGTTGCGAAAGCCACGCCCCAGCGTCTCTCATTCTTGTAGAGACCAGGAGAAATGAACTTCCACACTTGGTAGAAAATCACCGGCGAAGCGATAAAAATCCCGGACCAAAAGGCAATGGAAAAGTATGCCCAGAAGGGGTCTATGAGGCCGTGGAAGTAGAAGGAAACACCAGTTCCGAGAGCATCATTGTCTGGCGATAGCTTTAGCCACGCCTCCTGAATAGGCCTGGCCAATATTACGAAGATGTCTTCTGCAAACTTGAGAGAGATTCCGAAACCAATGGTCAGCGCGATGACCGCATTTCGAAGCCGGTCGCGCAGCTCTCGAATATGGCCGCTGCAAGCCATGCGACCCTCTGCGAGTTCGGCTTCTTTGGCGGTGACACCCGGGTGTGGCGATTCGTTGGGGTACTCGGCTGAATCGGGCTTACTTGGCGGGGACTCAGACATTGGCCGTGTCGGTAGAGGCTTGATCGTTTTGATCGTCCTCGCTCTCGTCATCGATCACTTCGTGACGTGCCATTGTGTTAGATGCCGGTTTGATGATGGGCATGTCCGGATCCGGCTCAGAGGCGTTCGCTTCGACAATGTCCGAGCTGTCGTCGTTCGAAGAGTCATCGCCCTCATGAGGATTGCTTGGAGCCTTGCCCCAAGCGTCATCCGTATTGGAGAACTCTTTGTCGATGAGCTCTTTCACAAAATCCCGTGTAGCCGTTGCTGGGGCAGCACTGCCGGAGGACTCTTTCTCAGAGTCATCGCCATTCGATGAGTCGCTCTTTGCGTCGTCACCCTTCAGCGATTCGCGATTCGAGTCCTCGTTGTCCGAGCTACCGCTTTCGCCTGATTTAGTGGCGTCATCGCTCTTCCCCTGCTCGCCCTCTTTTTCAGAAGAGTTCTCTGGCGAACTAACAATGGGTGGAGAATCAGAGCCTTGCCAATCGTCACCAGTTACTTTTTTGTAGAGAGTCTCAGGATCGCCGCGAAGAGCGCCCTTGATTTCGCGGACAGCGTCTCCGATTTGTGTGTCGGACTCGATGGTCGCCTGTAGAGCTTTTGTCTGTTGCCTCAGGTCGCGAATGCCTTTGCCAATAGCTTTCGCCGCGCCGGGTAGGCGCTCTGGTCCAAGTACTAGCAATGCAACGACGGCGATAAGAACAATCTCGCCCATGCCCAATCCGAACATGCCGGCAGCCTATCAGAAGGAAGAGGTGTTGCGGGCAAAGTCCTGATGCACTTGTGTCGCAGTTTTTGAGACTTCGGTTGGCGTCGTGCCGGCTTGGAAATAGAGTTGGATTGCGCTTCCAGACTTGGGCAGGGCCAAGAGCCCCGAGTTTCGGTCAATCGACGCAGATTGCAGCCCCACAGGTGGATTTCCGGGAACCTCACCGCCCGGGGCATCGGGAGATGCGTTCATTATAGTCATCCACAGTGGCAGCGCAGCATGGGAACCATCTTGCCCCCGGCCGAGTTTAATACTCGGGTCATCATGACCGAGCCACACGGCAGCAGTCACTCGGGCGCTAAATCCTACAAACCAAGCATCGACATTGTCATTTGTGGTCCCGGTTTTCCCTGCAACCGGCATTGGCATGTCACGCGCGGAGCGGCCCGTTCCTCGAGTGACAACCGCCCGCAGCATACTCCGAAGTTGGTAGGCGGTGTGCTCGTCGAGTACTCGTTGTTTGCGCGCGCTCGATTGTTGCACGATTCGATCAAGTCTGCGGCTGGCACTGAGCTGGGGATCTGCGAAGTCTGAACGGTCGAGCACGAGCTGTCCTCGATCACGGATGGACGTAACAACAATCGGATTTGCTGCGTGTCCGCCTTCCGCTATGGTTGCGAAAGCGCCGGCCAACTCCATAGGAATGACACAGCTAGCGCCCAGGGCAAGGTGCCGATTTTCGCGCAATGGAGTGCTAATACCAAGAGCTAGGGAAAACTCTACTACTGCTTTACTGCCAACCAGATCAAAGACTTCGACGGCGGGTGTATTGAGCGAGGAGGCGAGTGCGTCTTGGGCAATGGCTAGACCTCGGAATTCACGTCCGCTGTTGGACGGTTTCCAGAAGACCATGAGCTGCGGATCGTACTCACTAATAGGGCCGTCTCGAAGTGGCGTGGCCGGAGTAATGACCTTTGCTTCTAGGGCCGCCCCGTACACAATAGGCTTAAAGGCGCTTCCGGGTTGCCTGCAACCTTGGGTTGTCCGGTTGAATTGGTTTTCTTGCCAATCACTGCCGCCAACCATGATTGAGATGTAGCCGCTTCTGTGGTCAAAAACGAGTGCTGCGACTTGTGGAGCTTCTTCATTGTCGCCTTGCACTAGTTTCAAATGAGTGGCAGCGGCTTCTTCACTGATGGTTGTTGTCTGCGGGTGAATGCTCGTGCGAATGGTTAGTCCGCCTCGAGAGAAGTTGTCCGGTATCAGTTTCTTGGCCATTCGTCTCGCGTGCTCAGTGGCCCAGGGAGCAATGTGGCCGTACCACTCGACTGGGCGCTTGAGGGACAAAGGCGTTTGAATAGCAAGGTCATGCTCAACGAGGCTAATCATCTTTGCGTCACGCATGCGGTGCAAAATCACGTTGCGTCGCTGAATTGCCACCTCAGGGTTTCTGTAGGGGTTGCCCCGTCCGGGGATCTGGATGAGTCCGGACAAAAGGGCGACCTGGGCAAGACTCAGCTCGTCCAGTGGCGTAGCAAAGTAGGCACGAGCAGCGGCGCCAAATCCGTAGGCATTGGCACCGAGAAAAACATAGTTGGCATAGGTTTGGAAAATCTCGTCTTTGCTGAAGCATTTCGCAATGCGTCTGGCCAGCAGTGCCTCACGGATTTTGCGCCGTACGCTGCGTTCATTGCCAATGTCCGAGACCAACCCACGGGCAAGTTGCTGAGTGATTGTCGATGCACCTTCCACGACATGTCCCGCACGATAGTTCTTCCACGCTGAGCGGAGGACCGATCGCACATCAACACCATGATGCTCATAGAAGCGAATGTCCTCCGCTGCGAGAATCGCTTTCCGCAAGATTGCCGGGATGTCTTCATTCTTCAGAGGGATTCGGTGTCCGCTTTGGCCGTTTTGAAGAAAAGGCAGTTCGGCCAAAATGGTGTTGTCCGCTGCCAGAATCACGGTCGTCCGAGGAGCGGCGAGTGCCCACGCCTGTAAATTGGGCACAAGAGGTAGACCTTCGGCATTGCTTCGAACCAAGTGCACAAGCGCCAGGCCACCCACGACTGGTATGGCAATCCACAGCCATAAGAACAATGCCAGCAAGACTCTCCACCACAGGGCTCGGCTGCCCGAGTTGGCGATGCTGACGGCAAATCTCACGGTAGCTGAACCTCAATGTGACAATAAATGGCGAGTAGAAACGTTCTCAAGTGCGTTAGATACGGTGTGGCGCGCAGAGCGCAGCGTGTTTGGAGAACTTCAGCATAGTCTCTTATGGTGAGGTTTGCCAAATCCGAGCACGCGCCGTAGATTGCGTGCTTGGGGGCGAGAGAGCTTAAGCTCTCGGTTTATGCCGCCAGGTCATTGTCACTTTGAGGTTAGGGCTACACCGAATCGCCGAATAAGTGCAGTTGCTTTGGCGGACCGATGGCCTGGATTCGAATTCCTGGCAACGCTTGAGCTACTTCATCCCCGTCATCTGGAGCACTTGTGAGATACACCTGAGTTGCTTTGGAGCTTTCTATGTAGGAAATCAGCCCCTTAAAGTCAGCTTCATCACTCCATATGATGCCCTCGTCAGCGCGTGCAGCACTCAGCGCCTCCGCGGATACTGCCGAGCCTGAAACCAAGAGGATCCTGCTTTTGCTTGGCAAGCGCTCTACATCGATGGTGTTTCTAGAGCGTGCTGGCCACAAGAGTACACGGGCGCCTTTGCCCTTGGCATTCCAGCGTTTTACAGTGGAGCCCGGCATTTGCAATCTCGGGTCACATTTGGCGATGGTATGAAAAGAGTGATGCGCGTGTACGGGCAATTGCTGCTTAGTCAGTATTGCCGCTGCATCCATCGCTTTGAGTGAATTGCGAATAAGTAGTACCGTCACGCCACCGGCCTCACAGATCTCCTGGCAGCGTGTGACTAGCTTTTGTATCTCCTGCTCTGCCTGAGAGAAGTCAAAGTGGGCTTGTCCGTACCGAGCTGCGACTACCAAAATGTCTGCGGCGCGGTGGTCGATTGCGCCACCGAGTTCCGAGCCGTAGGGGTTCACTGCGCCCGCATAGAGTGTTGTCTCCTCTCCTGTTCGGACGAGAAGGGAACTTGCGCCGAGTCCATGTCCGGACGAGAAGAGTTCGAGACGGTGCGTTCCCAGCGTAAAAGGATGGCCAAAGGGAACTGCCAGTGGCGCTTCCATCGAAGCTTGTGAATCGGCGGGATTGCGCGATTGCAAGAGCCGCAAGGTGTCTGGTGTCGCAATGAGTTGGCCGTGTTTGGCACCGCGCAGGCGAGATGCAGAGGAAACAAAGCAAATGTCGCGTGCCCGAACCGCATCACACCAAATTGCCGTGTCTCGGATGTGAATGCCATCTCTCCACGTTATGGGGGCCACCTGAGGCGGTGACGATTTAGCCCTTCGAACCACGGCGGCACACTGTCACGAGAAAGGCCAGAGTGCTACCTTTCGCGTGCCATGAGCAAGACTCAGTCTAGACCAATGACAATTCCCATCGCTTGGGCAGCGCTGGTGATCAACGTGTTCACCGTTTTGGGGGGAACCCTGGTTCGCGCGACTGGATCTGGCGCTGGCTGCGGAGAAAGTTGGCCGAGCTGCCATGGTAGTTTGTTGCCAGGATTCGACGACTGGCACACCCGAATTGAGTTCGCTCACCGTGCGTTCAGTGGAATGGCACTTATCTCCGTCGTTGTTTTGGTTGTCAGTGCCTACCGAAATTTCGAAAAGGGATCGCAGGCTAGAG
>JAESTW010000245.1 GCA_016763395.1 Kofleriaceae bacterium | reverse complement strand
TGAGTCTCTAGCCAGAGGAATGAATCCCGCCGGTCCAGGGCATCATATGATGGCGATGATGGCAACTGGTGGCTTCGCAGCACGACTCGGCAAGGTCACAGCTCCCACAGTAATCATTCACGGTGACGCAGACCCTTTAGTACACCTCAAGGGCGGCAAACACAGCGCTGAGAGTATTTCTCATGCAACACTAGAGGTTGTTCCGGGCATGGGACACGAATTCCCGCCTTCACTCTACACGCGGATTACCGATAGCATTATTGAGAACTTCCCCACTCCGGCTGCCACCGCCTCGTCGAGAGTCGAGACCTCGCCGTCTGGTGAGGTACCCGATGTAGAAGTTCTTATTGCCGGCGCGGGGTTTTCAGGTCTGGGTGTCGCGATAAAACTGAAAGAGGCTGGACTGAGTGATTTTCTTATACTCGAGCGAGCGAACGAAGTTGGCGGTACCTGGCGGGACAACACCTATCCCGGCTGCGCATGTGATGTGCAATCTCATCTTTATTCTTACTCCTTCGAGACCAAGGCGGATTGGTCCCGTAAATACGCTGGCTGGAAAGAGATAGGGCAGTACTTGCGAAACTGCGCTGCAAAGTATGATCTCTATTCCCATATCAAGTTTGGCGTGGAGTGGAAAGGCGCACAATACGACGAACAAGCTGGGCTATGGAGAGTACAAGTCAGTGGAGGCAAGCTAATCTCAGCCAGGGCGTTGGTGATGGCTGTTGGGCCATTGAGCAATCCCGCCATCCCCGATATCCCCGGGCTCGATGAGTTTCGCGGACAACGATTTCACTCCGCAACATGGGAGCATGACTATGATCTCTCGGGAAAGAAGGTCGCTGTTATCGGTACTGGCGCCAGTGCAATCCAGTTTGTTCCCGAAATCGCCAAGAAGGTATCCAAGCTCTCGCTCTTTCAACGCACGCCCGCTTGGGTCTTGTCCAAAGAGGACCGCTCATTTAGTCCGAGAGAAATTCGCCGTTTTCAGCGAAGTCCTACCTTTCACCAGGCCTATCGGAGTCGGATTTACTGGCGCAGTGAATTTCTACTCCGCGCTTTGGTCAATCCAGATTCTCGGTTCAATCGGATCGCAGAGAAGCGAGGCCTGGACAATCTTCACAAGCATGTGAAGGACAAGGCGCTGAGAGAGGCTCTGACCCCGGCCTATCCGATCGGTTGCAAACGAGTACTACTTTCGGACAACTATTATCCCAGCTTGGTTCGTGACAATGTAGATTTAATTACCACTGGTATTGAGAAAATATCTGCCGACGGAATCCACGATGTCCTGGGCGGGTTTCATCCTGTTGATGCAATCATTTGGGGTACTGGCTTTACCGCCAGCGATCCTTTGGGTGGACTGTCGCTCCAGGGAAGAGATGGGCAGTGCCTGAGAGAAGTATGGAAATCCAATGACTATCAGAGTTACCTGGGAATCGTCGCTCACGGATTTCCCAACATGTTTTTGATGACAGGCCCCAACACGGGACTTGGGCATACCTCTATTGTGGTGATGATCGAAGCCCAGGCAAATTACATCATTCAAGCGCTCAAACACCTGTCGCGCGGTGTAGTTCGCAGCTTGGAAGTTCGCACCGATGTACAAGAGACATTTTCTAAAGAAGTCCAGGACAAGCTACAGGGAACCGTATGGACCTCAGGGTGCTCGAGTTGGTATCATCTTGCGTCCGGGAAAAACTTTGCGATTTGGCCGGACTATACCTTTCGATATAAAGAGAGATGCGAGCAACTTAATATGTCCGACTATAAAGTGAATTCACAACCGAATTCGGAACATGAGGATAGTGTATGAAACGAGACAGATCGTATTTTAAGTTATCGATTCCCAAACGAAAGATGGAGTTCGAATTCGACTCTATTGATAGGCCCTTCTTTTTTGATGGCAACGGGATTCTCAGTACCTACTTTGCCGCGATGTCAGTCGTGTTCCCACCGGGCGAAAAAGAGTTTGTCCGAAGTGTAGGGTTCTTCGCCAGTAAAATCGAAGATCCGGAGCTTCGAGAGAAAGTGAAAGAGTTCTCCGCCCAAGAAGCGCAGCACAGGTTACAGCACAAGCGAGCCAACGAGAGCTTGGACGAAATGGGATTTTGCGCTACCGAGTTTGAACAGGACTTTGAAGAAGAGATTCAGCGAGAGGTATCTAGACTCTCGGACGAAGAGCGGCTAGCGGGAACCGTATGCGCTGAGCACATTACCGCAGTTCTCGGACACGCTATACTGAGTAATCCTGAACTCATCTCTACAATGGATAAACCAGTGCGAGATCTTCTGTACTGGCACGCGGTTGAGGAGCTGGAGCACAAGGCAGTGGCGTTTGATGTCTATGAGAGTGTTGTTACCGACATGAAACTCTTGCGACGAGCGTTGGCGGTACAGACCTTTCTCTTCTGCAAGACCGTGGCGAAGTATCAACTTCGTATGATGTGGCAAATGAAGTATCGTCCCAGCGTCAAAGAGAGTCTGCAAGCGTGGCAGTTCTTCATGGGGCGGAAGAACGGACTCATAGGGAAACTTCGTAAACCCTTTATGGAGTTCTACCGCAAAGACTTTCATCCATGGGATGTTGACGATAGAGCGCTTATCGAGGAGTGGAAATCTATGCAAGAGCGCGACGCGGCGTAGGCCTCGGTAGGCGACTAGTCCCCGCCGTATGTGGCAGGGACATTCTCGCTGGGCAGTGGCTGCGATACCCGGACAGCTAGCGCAAGTTGATGATGGTATCGCCCTCGAGCTCAATCTGCTCGGCCTGTGGATGCTTGGGAAGTCCGGGCATTCGCAAGACGGCACCAGTAAGTACTACAAGGAAACCCGCACCAGCATTTGGCAAGATGGAACGAATGGTGATATCAAAATCCCGCGGACGTCCGAGGACTTTGGCGTCATCGGACAGGGATGCCGGTGTTTTTGCGATGCAGATTGGCAGCTCGGCGAGGCCAAAGCGCTCCAGCTCTTTGATGTCGCGTAATGCACCCTTCTCTAAGATCACATCGCGAGCGCCATACACCTTTTGCGCGACTTTTCGAATCTTGTCATACACGCTGTCGCTGAGTTCATAGCTGTACTTGATCGGACCTGAACCCTCTTCGGCTTGGGCGACAACTTGTTCGGCCAGCGCCACAGCGCCTTCTGCCCCTTTTGAGAAATGTTCTGCGAGTGCAAAGCGGACACCCATGGAAGCCAGGTGATCGCTTACGACTGCAATCTCGGTCTCGTCATCGGCCGCGAATCGGTTGATTGCGACGACGGCCTTTTTGCCAAACAGAGCAACACTCTCGAGATGCTTGTCCAGGTTGGCAAGTCCAGCTTTGACCGCTTCAGTATTCACCACCTCAAGCTGGTTGGCGGCAACCCCTCCGTGTAGTTTGAGTGCTCGTATAGATGCGACTAGAACAACTAAGTCCGGCTCGAAACCTGCACTTCGGCATTTGATGTCCAAGAACTTCTCGGCACCGAGGTCAAAGCCAAATCCAGCTTCGGTCACGACCCAGTCGGCATAGGAAAGAGCGGTCTTGGTCGCCATGACACTGTTGCAGCCGTGGGCAATATTGGCAAAAGGACCACCGTGTACAAAGGCGGGTGTACCCTCCATAGTCTCTACCAAGTTCGGCATGAGAGTATCTCGCAAGAGAGCCATCATTGCGCCAGCGACACCGAGTTCATGAACTCGGACAGGCTCGCCCTGCAGATTTACACCGATAATGATTCGATCAATCCGTGTGCGCAAATCAACTGCGTCTTCCGCGAGGCACAAAATTGCCATGAGCTCGGACGCCGCTGTAATGTCAAAGCTGCTGTCCCTTGGGACGCCATGAGGCCTTCCTCCAAGGCCTGTTACCACCTGGCGTAGTGCTCGGTCGTTGACATCCATGACCCTCGGCCAAGAGACTTTGCGGGCATCGATGCCTACCTCGCTTTGATGGTGCAGGTGGTTGTCGATCACTGCGCTCAACAGGTTGTGAGCTGCGGTGATGGCGTGAAAGTCGCCGGTGAAATGCAAATTGATTCTGTCCGAGGGAACCAGCTGTGCTTTTCCTCCGCCTGTGCCGCCCCCTTTGACGCCAAAGCACGGCCCCAGGGAAGGTTCTCTGAGCGCAACTGCCGCGTTCTTGCCAATTTTTCGTAGAGCATCGGACAGTCCGATCGACGTTGTGGTCTTTCCCTCGCCAGCCTTGGTCGGGGTGATGGCGGAAACCAAGATGAGCCGGCTTCCCGATTTGCGATCGGCCGATTTTCGGGGATTGAGCTTGGTCATTCCCGGACCAAAAGCGGTGAGTTCAGAGGATGGAATGTTCAGTATTTCGGCGGCACGAGTCGACATTGACCCAGAATGCATGACTTTGGCGGCTTCCAAAATACCCCGGCGAGACTTTCTTCCGCGTTGCCGGGATTAGGGGAGCTATAGGCCCCATTTACACCAACCATCATCGAGTTATCTAATTAATATCAGTATGTTATGCTATTTTGGCAAGGTCGATCCGCTTGTATACAAATAAGTACAACTACACGCAGCTATTGGCCTTTTACCTTGTTTGGCGCTCGAACTCGCGCTAGGTATAGCCCGTGTCAGATTTGCGGGTACTTGGCGGGGGCGCACAAGCCTTTCGCTCGATTCTAGAGCTCATTAACGGAGCCTGCGAATCCATCGAGATTCACGCATTCCTGTGGCATGACGACGAGATTGGCAACAAGCTGGCCAAAGCTGTACTCACAGCCGCTGAGCGAGGAGTCACGGTTCTTATTCACAAGGATCGAGTCGCGGCTGTCTACGAACTTTCCGGAGGCAACAAGCAGAGTTTCTTTCACAAGAAGCACAAACCGACAGAACGCCTGCAAGCTTGGGTGCTAGATCGTACCTATGGCGGCAAACCTGTTGGCCCCAAAGCAGAACGCAAAGCGGCAAAAAAACAGCGGGAGAATCCGCTTGTAGAACAACTCTTAGAACACGAAAACGTCACCGTTTCACACGACAAGAAGCGTTTTGACCATTCAAAGCTGTTCATCTTTGACAAGAAGATTCTAATCGTCGGTAGTATGGGAATCGGCGATACCCATCATGATGAGTGGATCGACATGATGATTGAGGTTCGCGGTGAAGAGCATGTCACGAGACTGCGGCAACGCATGAACGGCGAAGTCGAGTTTGATCCTTCCCGGCGCGTAGACTTTTTGTTGCACAACCTCGCCGCCCACGACAAGAAGACCTGTCCGATGCTCAGCGAGAGATTGGCGCTAATCGAAAACGCTGAGCATTCGGTTGTGATTGAGATGGCCTATTTGGGCGATGTGCGTTTCACCAATGCTCTCATTGAAGTAGTACAGCGCGGTGTGGAGGTTACTCTGGTCACGGGGCGGGATGTGAATGTTTTGCGTTCCTTGGGCCGAGCTACACTTACCAAGCTTCTCAAAGTGACCGGCGCTCCTGAGAACCTGACCATTATTTTACATCCGCGAATGGTGCACGCGAAAATGGTCGTTGTTGATGGCCGCTATTGTGATGTCGGATCTGCGAATTTTACCAAGCTAAGCCATGGCGTATACGATGAGGTCAATCTCTACGTCGATGATGAAGATCTCGCTCGCCAACTCATCGCCCACGCCGAATCCCAGCGTGAAGAAGGCGAAGTGATGCGTGGTCCGCTTTCCTACAAGAAATTTATCAGCCAAATCGAACGGGCAACAGTAGCCTATCAATCGCGCAACGGCGCTTAGAGTAGGCGGAAGACGTGTCCGGAACTCTGATATGAGTTATTCAGTCAAGGAACTTTTCCTAACTCTGCAAGGAGAGGGAGCGCAGGCCGGACGAGTCGCAGTCTTCTGCCGATTCTCAGGTTGTAACTTGTGGACCGGACGCGAGGCAGACCGGGCACGGGGAAAAGGTGGTTGTTCACGCTGGTGTGATACCGACTTTGTTGGGACCGATGGTGAGGGTGGAGGCCGCTTCGAAGATGCCACCGCGCTGATCGCCGCCGCGCAAGAAGTTTGGGCGGGCAGAGGCGGCCAAGCTCTCCTTGTATGCACTGGCGGCGAGCCCTTGTTACAAATGGACGATGAGTTTGTCGCTGCCGCGCACGCCGCCGGCTTCGAGGTCGCCATTGAAACCAACGGGACCCTGCCAGTGCCAGAGGGCGTAGATTGGGTATGTGTGAGTCCCAAAGCCGGCGCGCCGCTCGTGGTTCTCTCGGGTCAAGAGCTCAAACTTGTGGTCCCGCAAGAGGGCATTGATCCCAGCGAGTTTGTAGATCTGGAGTTTGAACACCATTTCTTGCAGCCCAAGGATAGTGTCGACAAAGATAGAGATCTGCAATCGACAATCGGCTATTGCTTGTCCCATCCAAAGTGGCGCCTAAGCGTACAAAGTCATAAGTTCCTCGGGATTCCGTGATCGAGATATTTAAAGAGATTCGCTTTGAGTCGGCACATCGCCTTCCCAATGTTCCCGAGGGCCACAAGTGCGCGCGTCTGCACGGTCATTCCTTTCGTGTAGAAATTCACGTGAGCGGTGACCCTGGCGAAGAGAGCGGCTGGCTAGTGGATTTTTCCGAGTTAGATGCTGCCTTCAAACCGCTCTACGCTCAACTTGACCACAACTACCTAAACGACATCGAGGGGTTGAGCAATCCAACCTCAGAAGTTCTCGCAAAGTGGATTTGGGATCGCATGGTCGACAAAGTCAAAGGACTCAGCTCGATCGTGGTCCGCGAAACTTGCACCTCCGGCTGCATTTACCGGGGCTGAGAATAATTCTCATATTCTCAGTCCGGCAGTGCCAATGTGCGCTAGATGTCCGAGGCGGAAGTAGTGCCCCGGCCTAGTGAAGACATCTAGCCTTCAGGCCAAGATTTCAAGCTTCCCTGAAATCCGATTTGGTCGAGAGCGGCCGCCATTTGATCAATGGTAGCGATCTTTGCGTCAAACTCAACACGCGCTTCTTTTTGATCGAAGTCGATAGATACTTTCCATACACCCGGTACGGATACAAGAGCCTTCGTGGCTCGAGGAGGTCAACCAGAAGGTCAGGTCATGCCAAAGACGTTGAGTACAACGACCTTAATTTCCGCGTCCGAGGCGGGAGATTCACCTGTGCCATTATAAGTGGAACCGCCACACGAGCTCACAGCGGGCACGACGATAGCGAGTCCCGCTCCGCAGAGAAGCAGCGAGAACAATGACGAGCGAAGCAGAGAAGAGCGTTGCAGAGACGAGCGTTGCAGAGAATAGCGCCAGGCCCAGAGCTCTTGGTTTGGTTTTGCCATGACCACCAGAATAGCGCAGCTGGGTGGTAAGCGGTAGCAGGTAGCAGGTACAGCTGCGATTAACCGTGCTCCGCTTGGCTTGGGAGAAGTTGCTATACTTTCAGGAACACCATTCTATTGTGGAAGGACGAGGGTCACCAAAATGAAGACACCAATGATGCCGATCGTTTTAGTTGCTAGCCTTTGGAACTGCGCCAAGCCTACAAAGGCAGAAGAGCCTGCTTTGATGGCCTCTGAGTCTGTGGCTTCGGACTCTGTGTCCGAGAGCACATCAGCAGAGAAGGTACACGAGGAAGCCACTGCAGCAGAAGAAGTTACCCCCTCGCTGGAGGGAATGAATACCGGGCAACCTTTCGACCCATCAGACCCGTATAACGGAATGGCCGACGGACCAATGGTCGAAACGCAGCCACTGGGGAGTGGTATGAATGAATGGGATAAAACTCCCGACGCAAACGGAAATCGACAGGAGTGGCCACCTCTCGGTATTTCCCCCGCGAAGAAGTGGCCGTTTTACAAATGGGATTCCGCCCGCGCAGTTCTCTACAATTTGAACGAAGAGCACGACGCAATTTCACTTCACTCGTGGTCACCGAAGTTTGGGCTCAACCCCTCAGCGCACCTGCAGCCGGAGTTAACGCAGGCCCAAGCCAAGTCGGCGTTGAAACTATTGGCAGCGACACAAGGGGCTTTGAACGTGTCCAAATGCGCTTTTCCTCGCCATGGAATCGTATTTTACAGCAAAGGAGTCCCCATTGGCTCGATAGATTTGTGTTTTGAATGTGGTGATATCTTGATCTATCCGCCCTACCGGCAGGCGCCGGACTGGCAGGATACGAAGATTAAAATGTATGACAAGCTCCTGAAACGCTATGACAAAGTGTTTCCCAAATGGAAAAAATTCTTTGGCGGGGAGCTGGGCCTTGCGCCGGACTGGAAAGAGATTTCCCAGAAGTTGCGCTCTCCGTGACAGAGCAGTGCGAAACTCTGACAGAGAGCTGACCCAATAGTCGATGACAATCAGCCAGAGTGACGCCATGCCAGCCATTGTCATCCCCGCCCCACCCAAGCCGCGTCTCCGAGGAATTCCGCACGCCATTGGCGCGATTTTGGCCATTCCAGCCGCCGTGCTCTGTGTGTACAGCGCATCGAGTGATTTGGCTGGCCAGGCAGCCCTTGTCTATGGACTGAGCCTGGTCTTTTTGCTGGGGACGAGTGCGATCTACCATACTTTGCAGTGGGCCCCGACCAAGCGGATGTGGCTGCGTCGAATCGATCATCTCGCTATATTCGTGTTGATTGCTGGTAGTTACACGCCGATGTGTCTGCTGGCTCTGCCCGAAGAAGAAGGCCGGACACTCTTGATATTGGCGTGGTCCTGCGCTGGCGCTGGCGCACTCATTTCACTATTTTGGCCTTTGGTTCCACGCTGGATAAACGTTGGCTTGAGCATCGGAATGGGCTGGTTGATTTTACCCTACGGTGCGGACATTCTGGCTCAGCTCGATTGGCTAAGTATTTCTCTGTGGGTTGTTGGCGGCGTGCTTTACAGCATTGGCGGCGTTACCTACGCTCGGCGTTCACCGGACCCTATCCCTTCGGTCTTTGGATACCATGAAGTGTTTCACTGTTTGGTCCTTGCGGCTGTAGCGTGCCACTATGTGGCAATTTGGCGCATGGTTGTGTAATCAACTATGAGGGAAGTAGCGAGCGAAGCGCATGTAGGAGTTTTCGAAACCAGTCGGTTTCGTTTTCGTCCAAGTAAAGAGTCTCCTCGTAGGAGGCTAGTTCTCGGAATTGTCGCTTAGTAAGGAAAACACTGGCACATCTCGGACAGCGAAAGAGCGAGGGCCCATTGCCACCATAGAGGCTTGAATTCAGCTCGGCCTCGCAGTCGGGGCAACATAGGGTTTCAGTAGAATCGATGCCTTCAGTCCAAGAGTTTGTTGGATCATTTAGGTGTTCGGATAATGCACGCGCCACAATGCCTGGATCGCCGTCAAAGAAATCCAAAAAGACACTGCCGCACTTCGGACAGAAATCGACTCCGTTATCCTCGCCAATAGGAACAAGGTTCATGGAGGCGGTACACGCCGGACATCTTCGAGTTCGTTTTCGGAAAGGGGACACGGATTACTGAGGGTTGTATCGAGTTGTGCGCAGGATAAGAGTATGATGATTGTGATCGGGTATCACAGTGAAATGAAACGCTATTGTAGCAGCCTTAGACCCTAGGGCGAATGACAATAGTAGGGACTATCCTATCGAAGACTGGGCAATACTTCTCTTGGGTTTCAAGCGCGATCTTTGATACGATCCCCGCATGGCGCTTACTCCCAAACCAAATTCACCAGTGTTTGTTCGTGTGATTCGTGGCGTTGGTGGGACTGGCGTTGCACTCGCTGGTGCGCTCACTCTCGCGGCTTGCAGCGATTCCGATCCTGCTACGGCCATTGATGCCGCCGTCCAGGTGGATTCCGGGGGTGGTTCCGTTGATGCATCCTTCGTTGATGCCGCAACTCCTGTGGACGCTGCGCCGGTTGCTGATGCTAACAACCCGGACGCACCACCGTCTCCGATGCCTCCTCCGATGCCTCCTCCTCCGATGCCTCCTCCGATGCCTCCTCCCGAGTGAAAACACGCCCGGTATCGGACTGATGATGGCGGACAACACCCAGAACTCAGAGTTTTCCCCTGTCTGGATTGCATGGGTAGCGGACAACTTACTGCTTGGCGCGAGTGAGCGCGAAATTGAAAGCGAACTGATGGCCGAAGGAGCCAGCAAGACGGCGGTTGCGAACCTGATTCGTGAGCTTCGTGATGCTCCATGGTTTCAGCTCACTACGAAGTATTCGCAGCGAGCACATCGCTCGGAGATGATAGTGCGTCTGCAGCGCGAGCGTGGAAAACTGTTTCGGCTAGAGACCCGAACTTCGCTGTCCGCGCGCGAGTTTCACAGCCTGTACCGGGCAAATAATTGTCCGGTTCTATTGCCCGATTTCGCCCAGGGCTGGCCAGCTCTCAATCACTGGTCGATGCAGTGGTTGAAAGACAACTTTGGTTCCGAGTTGATCTCGTACTGCGATGGGCGAAGCCGTGATCCCGAGTATGATCGAAATGCCGCAGAGTTGAGTTGCGAGACAAAGGTCGGGCAGTTAGTTGACCGAATATTGTCCGAATCCTCTACGAACGATTTCTACGCAGTGGCTCGGAATCGGAATTTGCAGTCTAGCCTGAGTGCGCTTTGGCAGGACATAGTGCCCCTACCTGGGTATTTACAACGTGGTTTGGACAACAACTCCGCTGCGTTGTGGATAGGTCCGGCGGGCACGATTACTCCCTTGCATCACGATACCTCGGATATCCTCTTTACTCAGGTAGTAGGCCGCAAAAGGATTCGCATCATCGCGCCCTATCATCTATCGGTGTCCGAGAATGCCAAAGGCCTCTATGGACCGTCACTCGACGAGCTAAAAGGTTCAAAGGATGTGGTGATTCACGACCTTGAGCTGGGGCCAGGCGACACAGTTTTTATTCCCGTTGGATGGTGGCATGAGGTGCATGCGCTCACTCCCTCCATGAGTGTGGCGATCAATGCATTCCCGGACAACGACCTGGCTTGGTATCAGCCAGGGGCTAGGCGATAGGCTTTGATTAAAAAAGAGGATCTTCCGTGCCGCTGTGGATATCCACAGAAATTCGTCTAGCAGCAGTAGCAGGTGCGTTGCCGTCGGCAAATACATCGAGAGCGCCCGCACTTGCGGAGTAGGCCGCAAAGGTGTCCGTATTGGTCAACGCGACCTCATGTACAATGTGAGCGCCTGCCGAGAATCCCCCAATGTAGATTCGATTTTGCGCCACCTTATACGCCACAAGTGCATCATCGAGCGCATCGCTATAGCGGCTGATGTCCGATCCTGGGGTTGTAGTTCAAGGTACCGCCCGGACACACTGGTACACACCGAGGGACAATCACACCTCTCCAAGATTCCCGGCGAGTTTATGGTTCGTTATGTTAGAATCTTTAGTTTCTAGCAGAAGTGACGAACTCCTAGGTTACACCCCAGCGAAGCGGACCAAAGGAATGGCAAATACATGAAAGTAGAACAAATACTGTGGCGTAGTACAGATGGTTGGGCAAAGCCCATGACCGTCACAAGACCAACGCTGATACTGGTGTTTGGGGAACAGTTTGGGGCACAGTTGGAGCAGATTGCTGAGCTTCGCACCGCATATCCAGAGAGCTGTATTGCTGGCTGCTCGACTGCCGGCGAAGTCTATGGAATAGAGGTGATCGAGGATAGTCCTAGCTTGGTGGCAACGTTGATTGAGTTTGAGTCCACAAGCGTTCAGTCATGCCAAACTGAACTTTCCACCGTAGAAGACAGCTTTGCTGCAGGAGGAAGGCTAGCGAGCCAGTTACCTCATGAGGGCTTGTCCTATGTACTAGTGCTTTCTGAAGGCCTTAGTGTCAATGGAAGTGAACTGGTTCGCGGAATGCTGGATGTGCTTCCGAGTGACATTATTGTAACAGGTGGGCTATCTGCCGATAGAGCTCGTTTTTCTGAGACCTATGTGCTCAACAAGGAGAACTCACCGTCCCGTCACATCGTTTCCTGTGTTGGATTTTATGGATCGAGTCTTACGATTCGTTGTGGCTCATACGGCGGATGGCAGCCTTTTGGTCCACTGCGACGAATTACCAAATCTACCGGCAACATTGTGTACGAGATCGACGGAAACAATGCTCTGGATGTCTACAAAAAATATCTTGGAGAGAAAGCAACAGAATTACCCCAGACCGGACTAAATTTCCCATTTTGTGTGTACGACGACACTGACGAAGTGGGGGTTGTTCGTACAATTTTAGGCATTGACAAAGAGGCGGGAAGCCTGATTTTTGCGGGAGACGTTCCTGAAGGCATGATGGCCCGACTGATGCACGCGAATCTGAACCGCCTGGTAGATGGTGCGGCAGAAGCGGCGAAGCAATGCCTTCCCGAGGCGGGAAAAGAACCACAACTAGCGCTCCTGATAAGCTGTGTGGGGAGAAAACTCGTTCTACGGCAGCGCGTGGAGGAAGAGATTGAAGCGGTAGAAGAAATATTAGGGTCTAATCTTATTTAACACCACTCCACATTAAATTAGCACCCTTACACACCAATTCTTCAACCCC
>JAESTW010000244.1 GCA_016763395.1 Kofleriaceae bacterium | reverse complement strand
GGAATGCGGCCGCGCAATCTGTGACTCCGTAAGGAATCGGCGGCGCTATCACGGGCACTAGCTTCTCTTTTTCGAGCAAAAGAGAAGCGTGCTCGGCAGCTCCTACCGAGATAACCGTATCGGTAGCCAAACTCATGTGTGGCCCATGAGGCTCAACCGATCCAACCGGCAGTAGCACGACGAGTTCTCCACTCGCCGCCAACTCGCCGAAGTGCGGAGAATTCATGTACTCGATAAAAAACCTGCGGGTCTCGGACATATTACTGATCTCGTTCTTTTAGAAGTTTTTTGTCGATCTTACCGCGATCGTTGCGAGGCATATCGTCCAAGAAGATGACGGCACGCGGGTATTTGTGCTTGCTCAGGACATCCTTGCAGTGCGCCTGCAACTCAGCGCATAGCCCCTCTCCGCCTTTGTCCGCCCATTTAGGACGCAATACAATGAAGGCTTTGGGTTTGAGTAAACCGTCAAACTGCGCGGGAATAACCGCTGCCAAGGAGACTGCGGGGTGATTCATCATGCAGGTCTCGACCTCTAGAGGCGAAACCCACACGCCGCTGGCCTTGAATAGATCATCATCTCGCCCGGCGAACCATAAATAGCCATCGGCGTCGAGCGTAAACAGATCACCTGTCCGGCACCAATGTCCGTGAAAGGTACGAAAGCTCTCGTCGCGATCTTGAAAATAGCCATGGGCAACGCTGTCGCCCCGTACCCACAATACGCCGACTTCTCCCACGGCGACTGGCGCGACTCCTGGCGAACTTGCGTCGCGAGGCAGAATTTTGAGTTCGTAGCCGTCGACAGCTTTTCCCAGCGATCCACCTTTGACATCACCTGGCCGATTCGATGCATAGATGTGAAACATTTCTGCCGAGCCAATGCCGTCGTAGACCTCACCGCCAAAACGGGCGATGAAACGCTCGTACAAGACTGGCGGCAACGCTTCCCCGGCGGAGAGCTGAAAGCGAACCGAACTCATGTCGACGCCGTCCTTGCCATCCTTGCGTAAGGATTCATCGTAATCTAAGAGTTTCCCCATCATCGTCGGGACGTTGGTGATGACGGTAGGCTTGTATCTCGCGATTGCCGAGGCAACCGTTTCTGGCGAAGGCCTCTCGGAGAAGAGTCCGACTGAAGCGCCAACGGAAAATGGAAAGAAGAGATTCGTACCTGTGGCGTAACCAAAAAAGAGCCGCGGAATGCTCACCGCGATGTCAGCCTGGCGATAGCCAACGGTGCCTTTGGCGTAGACTTCGGTGTTAAATGCAAAATCGCGGTGACTGTGCAAGGCTGCCTTGGGTCGTCCGGTGGAGCCCGAGGTAAAAAGCCACATGCAGATGTCATCACGGTGGGTGGTGGGCATTGCGGCGCTGCTCTTTTGCCCCAGTTTGATAGCTTCACTCAGCGGCAAGACCTCAAACCCTGCATCACCGTAGTCGGCGAGAGCGACCGGCCCTTCTGGATCACCGCCGGTTTCGATGTCCGGGACAATCAAAATGGCTCGCAGATGCCGTCCGCCAAAAGCGCTGAGGGTTTCTATCAACGACTGGGCGACAATGTCGGTAGTTATCAGGACCGATGCTCGGCTGTACTCGATCACATACTCAAGGTCTGGCTGGGGAGCGTAGGGATTGCCCATCGCAACCACGGCGCCAGCAGCGAACGTTCCAAAGAGCGACCAGGCAAATGCCGGTGAGTCGGGCAGTACCGTGTAGATTCGCTCTTCTTGGCGAACGCCGAGGTCAACCAGGTAGCGCGAGAGAGCCGCACTCTTGTCCGAGATCTGCTGATAGCTGAATTCGCGATCGCCGTAGTAGATTGCTGTCTTCTCGCCCAGGTCTTCGCCAATGCGGTCAAAGAGATAGTAATTGGCGAGATTCAGATCCTCTGGAAAAACTGGATTGCCGGTGTTCAAGATTTTGCTCCTGCCTTGGCGATTGCCCGTCCGATAATAAGCCGTTGGATTTCAGAGGTGCCCTCATAGATACGCAAGGGACGAACCGATCGGTACAGATGCTCTACAATATTGCCGTGAACCACGCCGCGTCCGCCCATGAGCTGAACTGCCGTGTCCACAACCCGTTGCGCCGCCTCGGTAGAGAAAAGTTTGGCCATGGCGGCTTCACTCGAGAGTCGTCCGCTCTGAGTATCGGCCAAGTGCGCGGCCCGCAGAACCAGTAACCTGGAAGCATCTAAGTCGACCTGCATGTTGGCCAAATGCGCTTGTACGAGTTGTTGCTCGGCCAAGGGAGCGCCGAATTGAATGCGATTGCGAACATGTTCCGCGGCTTCGACAAAGGCCCGCCTAGCCATTCCCACGGCCGCCGCACCAACGCTGACTCGAAAGCGATCGAGAGTGGTGAGTGCGAGCTTAAAACCGCCACCAACTTCTCCGAGCAGCTGTGCCGGACAATTTTCGAGCACGATGTCGCCAATAGGATGGTCATCGCTCAGCTGAATTTTCTTGCTGCTGAATCCCGGGGCGTCTGCCTGAACCAAGAAGGCGGTAATGCCCTTGCGTCCGGCATCTGGGTTGGCATTGGCGAAGACAACAAACTGGTTGGCTATTCCAACGTTGGAAATGAGTGTTTTCTGTCCGGTGAGGCGCCAGTTATCGCCATCTGCTGTTGCCAGCGTTTTCATGGAAGCGACATCACTGCCCGCTTCCGGTTCAGTCAGCGCAAAGCCTGCGATTCGGCTGCCGCTCCGCAGTGCCGCCAAACACTGTTTTTGTTCCTCGTTGCCTACCAGCAAGATTGGATAGGAGCCCAGCCCCTGGACTGCGTAAATCGCATCTGCCAGCGGTGAGGTGTATCCTAACAACTCCCGCACCAGGCACAGCGAGCGAACGTCCGAGCTTTCGCCCTCGGGCAAGAGCCACTGGTATAACTCTAAGTCATCGCCCATCGCGGCAGCAATTCGCGCGGGTGCGTCCGGGCCGCTGGACGCCCGTTCAACCGCTGCGATCTTCGTGACCAGTATTTCACACAGTGGCGCGTGATGAGGCTCGAAGAAGAGCGGCAAGTCGATTGCCGAGAGAACTGGCTTGATGGTTTCGGTGGTCACTGTGCGCCCTCAGAGTTCTCGGTGTCGATGGACTCTGCGCCAGCAAACACAGGCTGCTGCTTGTTCTTAAAGGCATCGTGGGCGGTGCGAAAGTCCGGGTGCTGCATGCAAATCGCCTGCACCTGCGCTTCGGCCTCAATGGCATCGGTCAAATTCATCTGGGCCTCGGACTCGAGCATTTGCTTGGTCATGGAGTTGGCGAAGGCGGGCCCCTTGGCGAGTTTTAGCGCCCACTCTTGCGCCAGCGCAACGCAGGCCTCGGGTGACTCGGTAACTCGGTTGACCAGGCCAATGCGCAAGGCGTGCTCGGCATTAATAAGGTCACCCAAGAAAAGAATCTCGGACGCGTTGCCCAATCCCACGATCTTGGGCAGTAAATACGTCGCTCCCATGTCCGCGCCGCACAATCCAACCTTGGGGAAGATGAACCCAAAGCGAGTTTTGACGGTGGCGATTCGCATATCGCAGGCTGCAGCAATCACCGCGCCAGCCCCCACAGCGACCCCATTGACCGCACATATCACCGGACGACGCAGCCTGCGAATGCTGTGAATCAGCCTTCCGGTCACTCGGGTAAACTCCACCAGCCCTTGCATATCCCGGGCGAAGAGTTCAGAGATGATGTCGTCCTGATCGCCGCCCGAGCAAAAGCCACGACCGCGTCCGGTGATAACTACCGCCCGGACTTCGTCGACCTCGTTGAGCGCTTCGAACGTGTCTGCCAATTCTCGATAGCTGGCGAAGGTGAGCGAGTTGAGTTTTTCTGGTCTATCGAGAGTGATTGTGCCTACGCCCTGTTCAAAGGACCAGTGAAAATGGGTGGGGTTGAGTTCGAATGTCATGGGTTATTCCTTCTCTCCAAGTACGGCGACCGCCAAGATTTCAACAAGTGCTTGCTCTTCGACCAGCCCGGACACGCCCAGCAGTGCCATTGCCGGGAAGTGCCGTCCAAGTCTGGCCCGCCACACAGGTCCTAGATCTTTGCCGGCTTTGCGGTAGGCTGGCAAATCAGTCACAAATATTGTCATAGAGGCGATATCAGTGGCTTTACCGCCCGCTGCCTCGACGACTGCCAACACGTTGTCCAGCGCCTGGGCAAATTGTCCGAGAAAATCGCTGCATTCAAATTCTTGCTGGGAGTTCCAGCCAATTTGTCCGCCGACATGAAGCAACCGCCCCTCGGTGATTGCGCCGTTTGCATAGCCTTTGGGCGCGGCAAAATGTTCGGGCTGCACGAAGGTTAGACCGGCATTCACTTTTTCACTCACAGTTTCACTCATCATTCACCTATTTAAGAATTTGTCCGCCGTCGATAACCAGAGCCTGTCCATGAACACCGCGAGCCTCATGGGCACACAGTCCAAACACGGCGTGGGCCACTTCAGCACTCTCCAAAATTCGGTTTTGCGGCGTCATTTGCGCCAGGCTGCTGCGGGCATCATCGCCGCTGTGCCCGGTTTTGTC
>JAESTW010000243.1 GCA_016763395.1 Kofleriaceae bacterium | reverse complement strand
TGGCGGCTTTCACCAGGGATAAGAATACTCAGGTGGTATTGCGAGCAGATGCTGGGGTGAGCCACGGACGTGTGGTTGGAGTGATGGAGCGGGCCAAACGGGTAGGGCTTTCTCGGCTCGCCATAGCGACTGCTGGCGGCGGCTAGCTAGCTACGAGCTGGCGCCCTTCACAAAATATGGGAGTGTTCGCTCGTATGAAAACTACATCCCGTACTTGGACAGCTTTTTGTGTAGACCTTCTCGGGTAATGCCTAGTGTTTTTGCAGTTCGGGTTTTGTTGTTATCGTGATCTCGCAACGCTTCCGTTAGCAGCCACCGTTCCACTTGCTCAATCATCTCTTTGAGTGTGCCCTTCTTTGGGGAAATCCTCGCGAGTGTGCCCTCTACTTTGCGCAGTTGCGGGGAGAGGTGGTTGGGTTCGAGTAAACAGCCATCGTCACCTTGAATGACCAGTCGTTGTACTTCGTTTTCAAGCTCGCGGATGTTGCCGGGCCATTCGTAGGAAGTAAGAGCGTCGGTTGTTTCTTGCGAGAAGCCAGGGATAGCGCGGCTGTACTCTTGGCAATATCGCGTCAAAAAGTGGTTGGCCAAGAGTGGGATGTCCTCTCGGCGTTCTCGAAGCGGCGGAAGCCGGACAGGAAACACTAGGAGCCTGTAGTAAAGATCCTGGCGAAAATTACCCTTTTCTACTTCTGCAGCTAAATCGCGATTGGTCGCGCAAACGATACGTACATCAATCTGTTTTTCCGCGGTTGCGCCGACCGGACGAATCGTGCCTTCTTGCAATGTCCGGAGAAGCTTCGCCTGAAGAGACATTGACATTTCGCCAACCTCGTCCAAGAAGAGTGTGCCTTCGTCAGCGACCTCGAATAAACCCTTTTTGTCGCCGTCTGCGCTGGTAAATGCACCTTTAACGTGTCCGAAAAGTTCGCTTTCTAAGAGGTTCTCCGGGAGGGCTGCGCAGTTTTGAGCGACAAACATCTTGTCCTTGCGACGAGATTGATAGTGAATCGCGCTGGCGATGAGCTCTTTTCCGGTGCCGGTCTCACCAGCGATGCAAACGGTTGCCCTGGTATCGACGACCTTTTGCAATTGGGACAATACTTCCTTCATGGCAGCGGAAGTTCCAATAATATTGTCGAAGGTTATGGCCTCCTGCTTGCGCTTCAAATAGGTGTTTTCTCCCCGTAAGCGCTCTTCTGCCAATTGCAGCCTAGATACCAAGCTGGCGTTGTCGATTGCCAACGAGGCTTGGTTGCCAAGAAGTAAGGCTACCTCTAAATCTCGTTCTTCAAACATTCCAGCCGAGCGCCGGTTGTCGATTTGAATCAGTCCTGTGATTTCTTTCCCGCGCCACAGTGGGACCGCAATCATGGACAGTATTTGTCCGCCGAGGATAGACTCGGACGAGTCGAGTTCTTCCGCTGCATTGGCCGTGAGCAGTGCCGCGCCATCGGCCAAAACTCGGCGCAACACTGCGCGGCTTGCTCGGACACCGGGACTGTTGTCGTCTTCCGCTTTGGGAATTGTGAGCATCGTGCGTCCGGCATCGTCAGATCGCTTACGAGCCAGTGCCAAGGTAAACCTGTCTGCGTCCGAGTCGGAACGCAAGAGTATGGCGGCGTTGGTACTCGAGGGCAGAAGCTCAAAGACGGAATTAATCACGGCTTCGAGCAGTATGCCGAGTTCCATCCGAGTACTGAGGGGTTGGAGCGCAGTGTAGACCCGAATCGCCCACTCCGGGTCGCGGTTCACGCGGGTCTTTACGCCTGGTAAATCTCCTATGCTTCGAGAGGCGATAAGCGAGTCGCCAAGATCTTCTTCTCGGATCGCTTTCGCGATTGGCAAGGTGACTCGGATAATCACCGGGCTATCTGGATCTCCCAGCAAGAGTTCGTCGCCGGTTTGCAGCGTGGACTCAAAGTTTTGCCCAGATGCTATCGCGGTGAGTGTTTTGTCCCGGCGAAGCTGCGAGCCGTTGGTGGACCGCAGATCTCGTACAACCCAACTTTCACCGTCGAGAAAAACAGACAAGTGTTGTCCCGAGAGATGGTAGTCGGTTAGGCGAAGAGAATTTCCTTCGGCTCGACCTACGGAGACAGAGTAGTCCTCGAATTTGTAGACCTGGCCCCGAGATTCTCCCTCAATGATTTCAAGACTTAACAATGTATTTTCCCAAATGACGGCGGGTGTCCAGTATAGGGTATTCCTGGGAGCAATCGAAGCGCAGGCGCCGGTCTCTGGTGAGAATTTGCGGGTAGGCGAAGGCTATTTCTGCCGAGCTTGGGATCTTTTGACTCTTGGATGTCCACACTTCACAGAAAACGCTAGGCTTGGGCGGCCCTCCATTGGCATACTGGCCATCGCAGAAGCTATGTCGACACTTTCTCAACTAACACTTGTTCATGGAGATGCCAAAGCGGCGGCTGCGTTAAGTTTTGGATTCGAACGAGAGGGAACCACAGTTTCCTTGGTCGACTCCATCGAAGCGCTAGAATCAGCCATCAATGATGGAACTCAGCTCGTTATTACTGGTGGCAAGACCAAAAAAGAAGCCAGCGAGCAGCTACTGCTTATACAAAAGGCAATAGAAGGAGCAAGTCGCAAGGTTCCGGTTTTGTACTTTGGTAACGCGATTTCTAGAGAAGAGGCGATGAAAGAAGGAGCCAATGAGTTCCTCGGACAGCCGGCCTACATTCGTGATGTGATAACGCTGGGCAAGCTAATGGCGACGCCAATGGAGCGTCGCACGCAAAGCATTAGCGGAGAGCTTAGCGAACATTTCGGGCTTTTTTACTTTGTGCGAGCGCTCGGTACAATTCAGTACAACGGCGTGCTTACCCTGCTACGTGGGCTTCGGCGGGGGGAATTGCGAATTTACGAAGGGCAGGTGACGAGCGCACAATTGGGCGGATTGCACGGGTTGTCCGCACTGCATCAGATGCTGCTCTGGACCAGTGCGCGCTTTGATCTCCGAGAAGAGGAAGTCGTTCATCGGCGACAAATCCCTCTGACTCATGAGGAAGTACTGCAGGACTGCGAACGATTCCTAAGTGAAATTCGGAGTATAGCGGGGCCGCTGTCGCCGTCTGCAATTCTCGCGGTGGACGAATCAAAAGACATTGGGCCGCTGCCCAAGCCTGTACAGGAGGTACTGCGATTGTTCAATGGGATGAGTTCGGTTGCAGACGTAATCGAGGATAGTCCGTACCAAAATTTCGAGACACTACGCATTGCATGCCGTCTAATTGACCAGGAAATCATTAAGCAGGCTGCCAACCAGGCACCTAGCCAACTCACGAGTACTGTTTTGTCAATAGACGAGTGGCTTGTCAGTGGTCAAATTCGGTCAAACAATCGGGCTCCGTGTAGCCAGCCCGAAGACGACGAGTCTGGCACAAGGGGCAAACCTGTATCACCCCCAGGAAAAGGTAAGGGGAAAAACAAAAAACGTCGGCGCAATAAACGGCAGACGACTCAAAAGCTGGCTGAAGTCGAAAAGCAGGCAGTGCGGAATGAAAAGAGTTGGTCTGACGTGCTTCCGTCCGCTGAGAGCAATGAAGAGCTCGCACCGGTAGTGCCAGCCACAGCGGCAGTTGGGGAAATCAATACCTCACCATCGAGCAGGGCTAGCCAAGAGATTGGCGATCCTCAGGCGCCCAAACGAGAGCGCATAGAAGAAACCGGCGTCGAATCTCTGTGCAATATCTTTGTTGACGAGGGGCTTGCTCACGAAAAGCCTTTGGGCAAGAACGTAGACGTGTTTTCCTGGGAGGAAGAAACTGCTCCAGCTAGACGCCTGGCAATCTCGGACGGGCCGGATGATTTGGCAGGAGAAGATGCCAGTCTTTCTGGAGGGTGGCAGGCTGGCAAAGAAGATGACGAGTCGCAACTCCCCAAAGTGATGACTCCCGAATCGGAAGAGGTTGGCCTGTTCGCCGAAGAGAGCAAAACTGCAAGTAAGCAAGCTTCAGATGAATCGAAGGTGAAGAGTGCAGAGAAGTTAGAAGCGAAGTCAGCTTCGGACTTAGACTCAGCTTCAGACTTAGACTCAGACTCGGACGCAAGCTCTGAGTCCGACTCGGACTCAGACTCGGACTCAGACTCGGACTCAGACTCGGACT
>JAESTW010000242.1 GCA_016763395.1 Kofleriaceae bacterium | reverse complement strand
GGGCTTTGTTCCACCGCTTGCATACTGGGAAGCAAGTCGGAGGAGCGGTCGCGTTCGATGCGATAGCGCTCCAAGATCGGTGTAGTTCTGGCCCGTGCGAGCTTCATGGAGAAGACAATTCTGGAGTTGCTCGAAGTGCGAATCTCCACAAGATCAACACTGTTCTCCACCAACGATACGAAATGCCGAATATCTTTGGGCTTTTTGCCATTTACGCTCAGCACTGACTCGCTGTAGAGCCCCTCGTAGCCGACGTTGATTTCGTCTGCCAGAATTTGGCTCAAGATCACCGTCTCATGCTTTTGAGTTGTCCGGCTTCCTGAATAGTACAAATACAAGAACTCTTTAGGCGCCTTCTCCCACCAGTTGTCCCAAGTCGTGAGGTAGTCCCGGCACAAGGATTGGAAGACCAATCCGCCGAAGATGAAGTAACTCGGAGTTACGTCGTACTGCGACCTGGGCACGAGGTCTACCTTTTCTTTGAGTACTATCGATAGGTTCTTCTTTTTGCCCGCTCGAAGAACTTGTAACTTGAGAGTGTCGCCGACCTGTTTTTCACCGAGTATAACGTCGAAGCGTGTCCGGTGTTTGCCTCGGTATGCAACCGTGCTGTTGTTGGCGATCTTGGTTGTTCCGATTTTGAGCAGGGTGTCGCCCTCCAGTACGATTCCGTGACAAGAACTCCCATATTCGACTTTTAGGACCAATTTTCCACTGTCGGCTTTCCCCATTGCTAGCTGTTGGCGCAATACCGGATTCTCCAAATTCTGGGTTGCCAGTCCAAGTGTCGGCAGCGACATCTTGTGACTGCCTTTTATCCCGGAGAGAAAGTTCTTAATAATCGGAGAAGGCACCATTTCGCCAATTCCGTCCGCGTCATTAAGCCCTTGAAATGCGATGCCCACAACTTTTCCTTTGCGGAAGACCGGGCCGCCGCTGTTGCCGGAGTTGATTGCGGCGTCGACGGTGACAGCCAAGAGATAGCGCTGTGAATGAGAATATCTCTGAACTTCAATACGAGAGACAACGCCTTCGGTAATGGAGACTTCGTCGCCACCAACAGGGAAGCCGACAACCGCAACTCGATCGCGCCGCGCTGGGAGATCGCCAATCGCGGGAATTTTGATTCCCTTCATGAAACTGGCGCTTTCCACTTCTAGCAGGGCCAAGTCGGCGTCATGACAAATTCCGACAACTTTGGCGACTAGCTTGTTGGTGTCCGAAATTCTTTGAATCTGAATAAACGTGGCGTTGGCCACGACATGGGCGCTGGTGAGAATTTTTCGTGGGCTCACAACTACGCCGGAGCCGGTGCTACTTGAGGGCGAGCGTGCTTGCCACGGTGAGTCGTAGTCGGGCTCTTGCTCTGTTGCGTATATACGGACGACGGCACTGTGAGGCATTGACGGAGCCTACCTTGTTAGCGCCGAAACTGCTCCAGCGCTGGCTTAGATTTCGTCCTGTTTTCTCAGCTGAATTCGAGTGTCATCGTCAGTATGAGTGAAGTTCTCTTCGGCAATGGTCAAATCACCACTGTCATCGGTGATTGCAACCGCTTGAACGGACATAGCTCGGCTGCGGGATGGTTGAGCACGAAGGCGGTTTGCCTGATACTCAGCACTGAATATGTTTTCACCGAACTCTGCGATCGAGGGGGCTGGCCAAGCGCCACCAACTGAGGATGCCGCTTCGGTCAGTGCAGTTCCAAACGCTCGGGCACTTGAGAATCGGTGGTTTCGATCGCGGGCTAAGCCTATCTCAACTGCATCGGAGATGGCGTCTGAGATTGCAGGATTTAGATCCTTGGCTTTCGGGATATCGGCGATTGTGACGGCTTCGAAGGTCTCCAATTTGGATCGACGTTTAAAGAGCCTGGTTCCGGTGAGAAGTTCAAAAACCATAATAGCCAGTGAGAAAACATCAGAGCGGGGATCCAAATCCTGGCCCCGAAGTTGTTCTGGGGACATGTAGGTAAACTTCCCGCGAATTTGTCCGGTCGCGGTTTGAACTACAGATTGAGTGGACTTTGAGATTCCAAAGTCCAAAATCTTGGCCATGCCATTGACGGTCATGTAGACATTAGGCGGCGAGAGATCGCGGTGAACGATGTTGTAGGAGTTGCCGGATGGATCGCAGAGGGTGTGAGCGTAGTGGATACCTTCACACGCTTGAACTGCCAGCCCAATCAACATTCCGATGGGAATGGACTGCGTATTTTTCATCTGCATCGCCAACACCTTGGTAAGAGGAATTCCTACAAGGTATTCCATTACCATGTAGTATCCACCCTTGTCGCTGGCGCCCAATTCGTTCAGTTGGCAGACGTTGGGATGAGATAGCAGGGAGGCGGTTCGTGCCTCGGTCAAAAATAGATCGACGAATTCCTGAGACTTCGCCAAATTCGGTTTCATGCGTTTGATAGCGACCGGTTTGACGAATCCAGCCGGCCCGTCAAGAAAAGCTAGGAAGACATCCGCCATTCCGCCCGACCCCAGTAAGGCCTGAATTCTGTATTGGCCAATGTAATCAGGGACTCCCCCCGGTAGCGAGCGCATGGTGCACACTGTATCAGCACATGGGTATATAGGGAGCGAAGTATTCGCAAAGATCGGACAAGAGTGCAGGGGAAACACGTACATTGTGTGTTCATGAGTAGATAAATAACTGATCTAACTGGCGAATTATTAAATCCTAAAGAGTATTCAAAGGTGACTCTTCCCTATGTAGCGCCTAGTAAATCACGTAGACTGTGATGAGGAGGATTCGTGGACGACGTACGCGTCATCAGCAATTACAAGCTCATTCGTCAAATCGGAATTGGCGGGATGGGAGTTGTATATCTCGGTCAACACACCGTGATAGATCGCAAGGTAGCGATCAAATTGTTGCGCCCGGAGTTTTCCAATAACGAAGATCTTGTCCGACGGTTTTTCAACGAAGCTCGGGCTGCTGCGGCTTCTAGTCACCCCGGAATTGTTGAGATTGTCGATGTCGGTTTTGACCAGGGACAGGCGTTCATCACGATGGAGTACATCGAAGGTGAGACTCTATCCAAATACGTGCGCAGCCGTGGACGATTGCACCCAGTAGAGGCAGTCACTTTTGCTCGTCAGGTAGCCAGCGCGCTCCAAATTGCTCACGATCAGTCGATCGTACACAGAGATTTGAAGCCGAGCAATATCATGGTCTGTCATGATGAGAAGACAGGCTTGGCCTCTACCAAGGTTTTCGATTTTGGCATAGCAAAACTTTTTGATGAGAATTCTTCTCACACCCGAACCGGGGTTGTGATCGGAACTCCTTTGTACATGTCGCCAGAGCAGTGCAAAGGGGCTGGCGAAGTTGACACACGCAGTGACCTGTACTCGCTTGGATGTATCCTCTATTTTATGCTGACCGGAAAACGTGTGTTTTCTGGAAAAGGAGATGGGGAGATTATTGCGCAACACATCTTCATCGAGCCTCCTTCTCCCAATTTACTGGCACCGGTTTCTGATTCTCTCTGCGGTATTGTTCTTAGGCTACTCGCCAAAGAACCCAATGATCGATTTCAGACCAGTGCGGAGTTGGTTGCTTCGCTCGATGTAGTGAGTGAGGAACTGTGCCAGAACCAAGGGCCAAGCTCGAACTCGTTGCAAAGCGTAAGGGCCGCTTCGGTGATGCCCCTGGCGCCTCCAGCGGAACCCGCCACGGGCCACTCTCAAGGAAGCTTTCCCGGAACTGGCTCCTCGGTCGCGGAGACACCACCGCAAATCATGTATCCATCCCCCGATGGGGTGCCTGAGGTTGTGCAGCCGCCGACGCTCATGCGCAGGCTTGCCAGCCAGGGACGCTGGTTGGCTGCGGGGTTTGCAATACTGGTTTTCATCGTCGTTGGGCTCGTGTCTAACGGTTCGTCCACAAGCAACTCAAACGAGGATGACGGAGAGAAGCCGAGTCTCGCCCGAGAGCCCGACCTCAATTCTGCTTCTGAATCGGCTGTCGTGGATACCAAGGCCATTGACGAGCCCGGAGTAGTCCCAGCGAAGGGCACTGAGGCAGCAAAACAGGGTACCTCGGCGTCTGCCGAGGAGCGTACGGACAAGAATACCGCAGGTGTCGATACTGCGGACGAGAATGCTGCGGACGAGAATGCTGCGGACGAGAATGCTGCGGACGAGAATACTGCGGACGAGAATGCTGCGGACGAGAACACTGTGGACGAGAACACTGTGGACGAGAATGCTGCGGACACCATTTCAATGGATCCGGACGACGTCAAAGGGCGTGTCACTGAAAACTCCAGCGGCTCAAAGAGGAAGAAAAACGGTCGCAAAAACGACCGGACGAATTCCAAAACCACAAAACAAGGGGACAAGGGAAATACTCCTAACTCCAATAAACCAAAGACTTTTAACCCTTTTGAATAAACATATGTTTCATCGTCGCGTAATTGAAGCCCTTCTTGTTTTTGTGTCCTTCGTTGCAGTTGGGACCTTCCCTGGCGGCGACGCTAACGCCCAATCAAAACGAGAGATCAAGAAAGCGAAACTACTATTCCAAGAAGCCGAAGATTTGGCTGCGGACAAACAGTATTTGGAGTCAGCAGCAAAGTACCTGGCCGCCTATGCGCTCTTTCCCGCTAGTGACTTTTTGTTCAATGCTGCAGAGATGTACAAATATGCAGAGGACAAGGAGCACGCGGTAGAGTACTACAAACGCTATTTGGCTGAAGCTCCAGAGGGTAGAGGTGCCGACGAGGCGCGAACTTCACTCGAAACGCTGCAGCGTAAACTCGACGAGGAGGAACGCAAACAACAAGAGGATTTGGAGCGAGCCAAAGCTGCGCAGATGCTAGTCGACGAAAAACGAGAAGCAGACTTGATTGCGGACAATGCCGCCAGCGCTGAGAGTGCTGCGGCGGGCGCTGGAGCTAACATTCGTATTGCAGGTCTCGTCGGACTGTCTGTTGGAGTGGTCCTGGTTGGGGTCGGAGGATATTACGCGGTCGATTCGGGGAATATATCGGACAAGGTGTCTGCTAGCCCCGATTTTCAACCCGCACTTGAGCAAGAAGGGAAAGATGCAGAGCGCAACGCCTACATCTTTTCGGGGGTTGGCGCTGCGGCATTAGTGGGCGGCGCGATTTTGTATTTTGTGGTTGGAAAAGACAGCGGAGAGAGTCACTCGGTTTCGCTCCTGCCAACACTTCGCAACAATTCGGTTGCGGCTTCACTTATCGGAACATTTTAGGCCAGAGTCTAAGGGGAATGCTGTGAAATCTACTATCGTTGCTCTAGGAATATTTTTTTCGCTAGCCATTTCCCAAGCTGGCTGTTTTAGCCCTGAACGTCCTGGGAACTTGAACTGTTCCATCGAAGGCGATTGTCCGAGCGGGATGACTTGCGGTTCTGACAACGTCTGTCGGACAGCCAATGCCTCGGATGCAAATTCCGGCGCGACTATTGATGCCCGTGTGTTGCCCGATTCTCGTCCTTTTGCCGTAGATGCTGGGATTCCGATTGACGCGACTCCCGTGGGATGTAGTAGCAACGCGGACTGCTTGACACCGCCGGACCCATGTCGCTTGAGTGGTACCTGCAATTTGGATACAGGTACCTGTTCTTTTCCTGATGTCGAGTGCTCGTCTGGTAGCTCCTGTTTAAACATTGCTTGCGATCCCACCAGTGGTCAGTGTGTGGCGCAGAATGCCAATGAGGGCACGATTTGTCTTGCTGAACAGTGCGGGAAT
>JAESTW010000241.1 GCA_016763395.1 Kofleriaceae bacterium | reverse complement strand
TATCCCCTCACAACGCAGGCAACCGGCAATCGCGTCCGGTTCTCCTTCTGTACCAGGGCCACGGCTCAATGTGGCCCTGCCGGGCTCGGACAGTTCGGCAAAGAACTGGAGAGTTCGCATTCTCTACGAAAGTTCGAGTGCGAACGATATTGGGTGGCAGGGCGTTCGCGCTGACGCTTGCGCCAGCCTATCCTTTGCCTGCATCGGTGGCATTGTGAGAGTTTCGGAGACAAAAGATCCGTTTTCTCTGCCCGACACATTTGGCACATACTCGCAAACATCGCAAGATCTGCTGGTAGCCCTGCGTATTCCCATCGCTGTGGGCCGCAACACGCTAGAACCGCATTTTGCCCTCGGCCTAAGTCGCCTTCACACAACTCGCGCAGACTTCTGCCCGGCTCCCGAAACGCCGGCCGGTGTTTGTTCCCCTAGCGATCGCGCCACCACCCGGACTAACTGGGCCCCTCGATCTGAAGTGGGGCTTACCTTGTCGCTTCCGATTGCCAGTTCGCTCTTGCTAACGCTTGGAGGTGGTGTTGACGTCCGTCCATTGGGAGCTGCGACCGAGTCGGACAAAACCCCGTTGCCACCGATCTGTGACCCAACAAATCCTGCCTGTGGCGAAGTACCTCCTACTGACTTTCTCGAAGAAACAATTTTCCCTTCGGACCCAGAACAATTCTGGCGCATTGCCATCGGCCTGGAGTTCAGGCTATGAGTGGGCGAGGCACCTTGCTCCCGTTTCGGCGGTCTTCGCCAGCAAAGGAAACACCTATTCCGGATGTTGCGCAGGAATTGGAACTAGGCGACGAGGCACTGCTGATGGCCTGTGTCGTCGGTGATGAGGCAGCGCTTGGTGCTCTTTACGATCGGCACAATCGACCAGTCTTCCGTTTTGTGTCTCGCATTTCAGCAGGCCCGGGAAGTGACGTTGAAGACTTGGTTCAGTGCACCTTTATCGAGGTCTGGAAATCGGCCGGACGCTTTCACGGCAAAGGCACGGTTCGCAGCTGGATCTTTGGCATCTCGGCAAACCTCGCTCGCCACTATGTCCGAGCAGAAGTTCGCCGTCGAACTGCGATGGACAATTTTTCGGAGTTTCCTCTTTGTACCAAGCAAGGCCTAGTGCTGCGGCCCGACGACTCGATGAATCAAAACCAGTTGATGCGAGAGCTTTCCCAGGCGATGCACGAACTCAGTTACGAGCAGCGCATCGCCTTCGTCCTGTGTGACATTGAAGGTATGTCCGGTGTTGATGCTGCGCGTACCCTGGGAGTTCGCAAGGGCACGCTTTGGCGACGCCTGCACGATGCTCGCAAGACACTTCGCTCAAAACTACAAGCTGGAGACAAACCATGGACCTAAACGAACTGAAATCTCTGGCCAAGAAGCTTCCCCAGCACCAACCGGACGCTGAGCGCTCCGCAATTCTACGCAAAAGCCTACTGAGTGCCGCGCAAAAGGAGATACCACACAAGAGCCCACGCAACTTGTGGTTTCCGATTGCTGCGGTTGCTGCTGCCGCCCTCGCCTTTTACGCGGGAAGCCGCTTGTCGACCTCCAATCCTATGTCCGCGCCATCACAGGGCCAGCAACTCACCTTTGCCACCCTGGGAAGTGAGGATGGCGCGACCTTCAGTCGAGAGCTGAACCCGGTAACGGGTGTTGAAGAAGTCTCTCTCTCCAAAGGCGGACTGCATGTTAATTCTCAGAACGGCCAAGAAATTTTGGTTCGGGTTCGCGATGCTGAAATTCATGGTACCGCGGCAGTCTTCGACGTCCGGGCAAGCGACAACCAACTGCACTCTGTCCGAGTTCAGAGCGGACGAGTAGAACTACACATTAAAAACCAGCTTCCGGTAACCCTCGCCCCCGGACAAGAATGGAGCAATGCACAAATCGTAGAGCGAATAGAGCTCGCGCTTCGGTCGAAGCCAACGATTGCAGATGGCACTGCAATCGAGCCACTCGAAGCCGAACCAGAGTCAGAAGACCAAGCTACAGACGAGCCCCATGTGGAGGATAAGAAGCCACAGTTCCTTCCGCCAACCAAGCCAAAGCTGCCGGCTAGCGTCGCAATAGCCAAGAAACCAACTCAGCTAACGTCAAGCAAACCGAAGCCAGTAGTTGTGACCGACTCGGTAGCGGCCGCCCCTGGCCCCGACACAATACCCTCCGAAGATCACGCCGAAGAAGGTCAACAAGTGACTGTAGCAGCACCTGCAGAACAGGCTTTTGCCAAAGGCTTCCGCGCTTTGAAACGTCGGGATTACACCAAGGCAATTACTGCGTTAAGCAGCGCAATTGAGCTGGGTAATGACAACGCAATGCGTGGTGACTCGCGCTACTGGCTTTCTATTGCACTTGCAAAATCGGGTAAAAACTCGCAGGCAATGCAAGCGATGTCCGGTTTCTTGCGGCACCACGGCGACAGTTCTCGAGCTGGCGAAGTGTCCACCATGCTCGGGTGGCTCTATGTAGAGAAAAGCCAACTGGAACGCGCAGCGGGCCTCTTTAAGCGGGGGCTAACAAGCGCCTCGACGAAAGTCAGGCAATCAGCCAATGCCGGCCTGCAAGCCATAGAGCGCAGCCACTAACAAGGCGCGTTCGACTGCAAGCGCAACAGCCAGAGGATACAATCCACAAGGGGGCGCGTGCTGAGTACTAATTTACTCCACGGCACGTTGATAAAGCTCAACAACGTTGCGATCAGGATCACGTACAAACACACCCCGTGCGCCATTGGGGTAATTGTTGGGTCCACCAGACAGCTCGATTCCCGCTTCCGCAAACATCGTGCACGCATCATCTACGCTGCGAACAGCCAGCGCGACATGAGTATATCCCGCATGCTTGGACTCGACATCCATAAGGACGTTGTCGGCGGTTGCCTCGCTTGCGTTGAGCACTAGATTAATCTCAACACCGGCAGGGTGCTTGAGGATCGCGACGGGTTCTGGCCCGACGGGGCCCAGGATGAACTCGAATCCGAGTTTTTCGTAGAATTGTCGTGATCTCTCAAGGTCGTGTACTCGAATACCCAAATGGGCGACACCGGTAATTTCTATTGTCTTTGTCATGTTTATTTCTCCGTTTCTATTGGGCTAGCAAGTTACCTCGTTGCAACGAGGTGGCCCATGATTCCGCTTCGATAGTCTTCAAAAGCGCGAGCAACTTCTTCGCGGGTGTTCATCACAAATCCTCCTCCCATAGCAATAGGCTCGTCAATGGGCTCACCGCACATGAGTAAGAACTGGCCACCATGAGTACTTGTAACGCGGAGGGTATTGCCGTCATCCCGAAATATTGGCGTGTCACCTGGACCTAGTGTGTCTTGGTGAGAGCAAGAGACGTGACCGTCTACAACGGTGAATGCGGTGGTCCAACCGGACTCGCTAGGTATGACCACAATCCCGCCAGGGGAAAGCGTCACGTGAGCAACAAGAACTTTCGTTGGCATGGGAGCAGGACCTCGGAACTCACCGAGGGAGCCCGCATACAGGCGAATACTGGAACCCTCGCCAAAGTTGCTGAAGACTGGAATATCATCCGCTGCAATCGCATGATGCTCCGGTGCTTGCATTTTCATGGCTTCCGGAACATTGATCCAGAGTTGTGCCATGTGAAATATTCCCTCTTCATCGCCGCCAAGAATCTCTTCATGAAGAGCTCCCCGGCCGGACACGAGCCATTGCATGCCACCAGAATCTACTCGTCGCTCTGTTCCCAAAGAATCTCGATGGGCGATGCGTCCACGAAACAGAAGACTTACCGGCTGCACACCACGATGTGGGTGTGGGCCGACATAGATTTCGTCTTCTCCCAAATCTCTTGGGGCTCCCGTATCCAGAAACACAAAGGGGTTGAGGTGCGCAAGGTCCCGAGTGGGAAAGGGGTGGAGGATGCCGGTACCTGGCTGCGGCGTGCACCGGACGACGGATTCTATGGTTCGTTCTTTCATCGTTATTTGATGACCTCACCAAAGACACCGGCCTTATAATCGCTCTGCGCCTGATCGATCTCCGTTTGCGTGTTCATCACAAATGGTCCACCAAAAACAACGGGTTCCCGGAGTGGTTCCCCTGCGAGTAGCAGATACTCTGCCCCCTCTGATCCGGACGTAAATGCAAGATCGCCTGCTCCAGGAATTCCCAGGTCCATGCACTGAAAAGGGCGAAGCGTACTTCCGCCAAACGACACCTGACCGTTTAGCAAATAGCAGAGCACTCTGTACGTTGCGGGCAAACGAATCGCCGGGTGCTCTGTGTTGGCTGCAAGCTTGGAGTGCAAAATCGTTGTCGGGTGACGGGTTCGTGCTGGCCCCTTTAGATTCAAGGCGGTACCGCTGAGAACGCGAGTAACGATCCCGTCGCTGGTAAATACAGGAATCACACTGGCGCTCACGTTTTGTACGGTGGGCTCACTCATCTTCATGGACGCAGGCAGGTTCACCCAGAGTTGAAACTCCTGAAAAATGCCCGTGTCCGGATCGGGACGCATGTCTCCGCCATGGATAATGCCCCGCCCAGCATTCATAACCTGCAAATCACCGGCTCCGATACGCAGCCGATTGCCCATCGAGTCGACATGATCCAGGCTGCCATTTAAGAAGATGGACACCGTTTCAAATCCGCGGTGAGGATGAGCAGCACCGTCGACTACCTCGTCAATCGGAAGTGCACCTGGACCGATGTGATCCAGCATGAGAAAGGGATCCGCATCACGCAAACCCGGACTTGGAAACGCCCGCTGCCCCCGGACACCGGGCACGATGCCATCGATGCGCACATGGTCAGATATGAAAGGAAGTGAAGTTGTCATGTGTTGTTCTCTTGTTGGTCTATGCGATTGGGCGAGGCTAAGCGGCTAAAGGCTAGCCCTTGTCGAATGTCAGACGCATTTCGATCGTGAGCATCGGCGCGTTCATGTCATTCTCGCCAGTCGTGATGCCAAAGTCGCTGCTGTCAAACACCTTGCTTGCCTCGACTTGGACGCTTTTGTCATCTGACTTGATGACCTTGAATGTGACAGGCAAAGTCTTGGTAATGCCGTGTGCGACAACAAGGGCGCTCGCCGCAAAGGCATCACCCGATTTTTTGACGTCGCTTATCTTGATAACCACCTGTGGGGTGTTCTTCACATCGAGGTAGTCGGCCGACTTAAGGTGATTGTCACGTTTTTCGATTCCACTAGCCAGGCTCGGCAAGTCCAGCACGATCTCAGCATTTGCATCTTCAAGATTGGCAGGGTCAAAACTCGCTTTGGTTACGGAGAATTTTGCGATGGTGATGACCACGGGATCTGTTGGTTGAGGATCTTTGTGTGTAGCGAGAATTCTGACGTAACCGGCATTTGCGTCGGGTATTTTCTTGGTCGGCTCTGCCTTTGGTGTGAGTGGTTGACTCTCGGCCTTGTCCGGCTCAGTGGTCGCTGTGCTCTGCGAAGGAACAGGCTCGGCGGCCTTGGGCTCTTCTTTCTTAGCGCATGCGAGTAGGGCGAAAGAGAGGACCGCGACGATAAACTTCGTTTTATACTTTGTGTTCTTCATGATTACTTTCTTTGTGGTTGGCGTATGGCTCAGCTGGTCCTATTTCCAACCCTTGTCCGGATCCATCTTGAAGAGATACTCCAAGAAAATACGCGTGACTTCCTTCTCGGTACTTGAGCGCGCGTGATCTCTCTGTAGTTCGGCGAGGACCACATTCCAGGTAATCGGGTGAACGCCGGCAGCGACCATTCGCTTCATGCCATTTTC
>JAESTW010000240.1 GCA_016763395.1 Kofleriaceae bacterium | reverse complement strand
TTCTATTGCAAATCCGTCCTCGGATACCAAGAGCCAAGTTACCAGGGCTGCGCCGTGAGCCCGACGACAATACGAGCAATGGCAGTGCGCACTCCCCAGGCTCGGCTCGCTTGCGGAAAATACGATGCCTTCACACAAGCAGCTTCCGTGTATCGCTTCACTCATTGGTAGATCCGTCCGTTGGAGATACATCCGTGAAGAGAATTGGCGGCTCAGGCTCGCCCTCTAGGTAGTCAAGAACAGCGAGGCGGCCCACACTCTGTATGTGCCGCAGCATCACCTTGCCATTGTCCGGGTATCCGCATACCTCATCAGGATCGTGATTCCCCATCGCCAAGTACACCAAATCAGCTTCATAAGGGTTGCCAATCTGGTGAGCCACCTGTTTGCCTGCGGGACATGAAATACAGTCTCCCGGACGAAGCTCTCGGGTCTCATCCCCGTACCGTAGCACGCCCCGCCCTTCCAAAATATAGAACACCTCATCCTCCCGCGCATGCCAGTGAAAAGGGCATCCGAGACTACCACCGGGCAAGCGATTGAGAACAACTCCCAGTTTGCCACCGGCCTCGCGCATGTGCGGCGTAAGCACCTGGTAACGGCTCGCCCACGGCGCCTCACCACCGCCCTCTACCGGAGTATCCTCGACGTTTGTCACTGGTACAAATACTTCGTTTTTCATTGTTCCCTGTTTAGCATAGAGCTTGTCATTGATGAAAAAGGCACCTTCGGCGGTCTAAATTTGAGTCAACTATTGAAGTCGCTAGGCGGATGCGTACACTGCCAACATTGTGACTACTACGCCCAGCGACTTTATTCGAGACATTATCGACGCCGACCTTGCCAGCGGCAAGCACAGCCAAGTGGTGACTCGCTTTCCGCCCGAGCCCAATGGCTACATGCATATCGGACATGCCAAAGCGGTTTGTCTGAGTTTTGGACTGGCCTTGCAGTACAAAGGGCGCTGCAACCTGCGCTTTGACGACACCAACCCGGCCAAAGAAGACCAGGAGTATGTCGATTCGATTGCCGCGGACATCAAGTGGCTGGGATTTGACCTGGGCGAAGGCCCGCTTTTTGCGTCCGACTACTTCGATACGATGTACGAAATCGCCGAGAAGCTCATTGGCGAGGGCAAAGCATATGTCTGCGATCTAAGTGACGAGCAAACCCGTGAGTACAGAGGGTCGCTCCAAGAAGCGGGCAAAGAGAGCCCTAGGCGAAATCAGTCCCCGGCCGAGAACCTCGATCTCTTTCGCAAAATGCGCGCTGGTGACTTCCCGGACGGCTCGTATGTCTTGCGGGCTAAAATCGACATGGCGGCATCCAACATGAAGATGCGAGATCCGCTGCTCTACCGAATTCGACACGATCACCATGACCGGACAGGCGACACCTGGCCCATCTATCCTATGTACGACTTTGCGCACCCCCTAGAAGACGCCTTGGAGGGAATTACTCACTCGCTCTGTACCTTGGAGTTTGAGAACAATCGAGAACTCTACAACTGGATCGTGGCAAACTCTGGGTTGCCTGGTAAACCCGAGCAAACCGAATTTGCCCGCTTGGCGCTTGGCTATACGATCATGAGCAAGCGAAAGCTCCTGCAGCTGGTAGAGCAAAATCTTGTGTCCGGTTGGGACGATCCACGCATGCCCACGATTGCCGGCATGCGGCGGCGCGGCTATCGGGCAGAAGCCATCGTGCGTTTTTGCGACCTTATTGGTGTGTCCAAGAACAACAGTACGGTCGACATCGGCAAACTCGAGTACGCCGTTCGCGATGACCTAAACTCAGTGGCACCTCGGGTGATGGCTGTTCTCGAACCAATCAAGCTGACGATCACAGGCTATCCCGAGGGCAAGAGCGAGTCGATTTCAGCGCCCTACTTTCCACCGGACATTGGCAAGCCAGGGGAGCGAGATTTGAGTTTTAGCAACAACCTGTATATCGAAGCGAGTGATTTTGCCGAAACGCCGACAAAGGGCTTTCGCAGGCTCGCCCCCGGACGCTGGATTCGGCTTCGCCACGCCTACTGCGTGCGCTGTGACGAGGTTATCAAGGATGAAGCGGGCAAAGTCGTGGAAGTACGATGCAGCTACGATCCGAATTCCTTGGGCGAAAATGGGCCCGCCGGCGAGAAGGTGTGGGGCGTCATTCACTGGGTCGACTCGAAGACTTCTCTTGCGGCCGAGGTACGCATCTACGACCGGCTTTTCAAAAGTGAGCGTCCGGGCGCTGGTGATGACTTTCTCGACCATCTCAACCCAGATTCTCTGTCGCGATACTCAGCTCAAGTTGAGGCAAGTATAGGCACAGCAGAAGCGGACACGAAAATTCGCTATCAGTTTGAGAGGCAGGGCTACTTTATAGAGGACAATGTCGATTCCAAACCTGGTGCTTTGGTTTTCAACCGTACTATCGGACTACGAGATTCGTGGGTAAAAAGTAAAACAGTCACAACCAGTGAGGCCCCAGAGATCAAAACCGCACAAAGTAGCCGGGCCGCAACTCGTCCAAAAAGCCGGACAAAGGCTGACATTCGCCAGTCTGCCAGAAAGCACGATAGCGCGCTCTCCGAACGCTTTGCTCGCTATCAGAGCGAAGGGCTATCTGAAGGGGACTCTGATTTACTCTCTGGCGCGAGCGAGTGGGGAGATAGGCTCGAAGCCTTAGTAGCGGCTGGTCTTTCCTTCTCCGACGCCGCCAAGTGGCTCATCAATGAGCAGCCGCGTGAAGACGACTTGCCTATCGAGTTTGCCAGCCCCGTGTCCGAGTTCCCCGCACTTCTCGCCGCACTAGAATCTCGTATCTCCTCGTCAAAAGCGCGGAAGATATGGAAAGAACTGGCGCAGAAGAAGGGTTCTGCCGAAGCGCTGATCAAGGCCATCGAAGCCGACCGTATTGACGATGGTGACAGCCTGGCGCCAATCGTTGCCAAAATCATGTCGGACAATTCAGATAAGGTCACAACGTACAGAGGCGGCAAAGAGGCTCTGTTTGGGTTCTTTGTCGGACAAGTGATGCGAGCTGCGAAAGGAAAAGCAAGCGCCAAACTCGTCAAAGATGTTCTACTGCGTATGTTGAACGAAAAGGGTGATGCGCAATGAGAACAATAGCTGCCACAATGGCACTCGGAGTGGTAGTCGCACTCTCTTCCGCCTGTGGTGCCAGCACAGCCCCTGGCTCGAAGGCCACACCGACGCCAGCCCAACGCTCCGTACAAACGCCAGGCGCCCTGCTCGGCTACCAGCTCGTGATGAACGCCAAGACTCTCGATGGCGCACAGCTCGCGACTGAAAAACGCGCAGTCGCCCTCGTCGTCTTTGCCTCCGGGTGCGGACACTGTATAAAAGAACTAGCCGAGCTCGGACGGCTTCGGCTC
>JAESTW010000239.1 GCA_016763395.1 Kofleriaceae bacterium | reverse complement strand
GCGCGCAGGGCGGCGGAGCTGGCGACTACGGCGACTACTACAACTATTTCGCCGACGAGACCATGGGCTACCAAGACGGCTTGCCCGGGGTCTTCTCCGTCCGAGAAACCCACAGCGGCCCCCAGTATTTGGAGATGCGCAATCGAGACACCATCGTAAAACCGGACGGAAGCCGAGGCGTTGAGACCCATTGGTTTGGCTACCTCGCAGATCCCGAAAACGGCGAAGGCAAACACGCTTATCCCTACACCGAGGCTCGGCTGCTATGGATGATTCCCTGGACCATCGAACACTATGAGGTCGACCCAGAGCGCGTCTATTGTACCGGAGGATCTATGGGAGCCTGGGGAAGCATGAGCTTCGCGTTTCGGCACCCAGAACTATTCGCAGCCGTGTATCCCAATCGACCTCGATTTTACCAACGCAGCCTCGCCACAATCGTCGACAGCGTTGCTGACGTAGACACGCTGCCCGATGGACTGCAATGGCAGACGCACCATGACACGGTCGCCTTTGTGCGCCAACATCCGGAAGACCTGCCCTTTCTCGGCTGGAATGTGGGACGCAACGACGGCTTTGCCACCTGGCAAGAACAGATTGATATGGTGACAGCACTTGAGGCCGGACACCACGGTTTTGCCTTCGCGTGGAATAATGGTGACCATTCCTCTGGAACCAACTCGGACGCCGGAATTCACCTCTGGTACCCACAAGACAAATTCGCAAAGAACCTCAGCTATCCGGCCTTCGCCAACAGTTCCATCAACAACAATTTGGGAAATGGTGACCCCACCAATGGAGAACTCGAAGGTGGCATCAACTTGGGATTTGACTGGACGGTTGAAGGCGATACCCAGACCGAATGGATCCTACTTCTTCGCAACGACCTAGCAGAGTTGGCGATGACCGTAGACATCACGCCACGCCGGCTACAATCATTCTCACTCACAGCTGGCGAGAGCATAAGCTACGAGGTAAGCTGAGGTGGAACGAGCTTGTCATCTGGCAGCCTGACAGCCGACGCAAATGGGCTGCTCACCTTGCCGGCAGTAGCGCTCCAGCCCAAAACCGACACCCGCATTCGGTTCAGTCGCTAAACCTTCGGTTCAGTCACTTGGCAGTCACGAGGGCGACTGCTCATTCATTCAAAATGATTCCGAGTTTGCCCGATCTGGCGAGCTGGCGAGTCCCAAAAACTAGAAACACTCCGACAACTTCAGACTGAACACGTCATTGCATTCCACATCACATCCTCTAGCGCTCAATCAGGGTATTTCGGTGGGCCAAAGCCCGACTGAAGCCCGTGTACAAAGTTTGATGTCGGCCTCTGTCTTGCATTTCACCAAAGCTAGCCCACAACTGCTTCGGACAAGAGACCTGCTTACGCGCCGGGAAGAGAAATTCGTTTTGCCGCTGTCCGCAGTTCCTGAATTTCTTTCCTTGATGTCTACAAACTACCATTTGTTGGCCATTGGCCAGTCCATCCCAGCAGAGGATTATGAAACAGTCTACTTTGACTCTTCAGACTTACAACTCTACCGCCGTGGTCTACAAACACCCCCCATTCACAAGGTACGTTTACGCCGTTACGGGCACCGAAGACTCTCATTCCTCGAGGTAAAGACCAAAGAAGAAAACGGGGATACTAGTAAAGTTCGTATGTCCCACGACTACCTCAGCAACACGCTCCGCGACATTGATTTACACTTCATCTACAACGCTATCGGAGCGTGCCACTTTCAGCTCTCTCCACAAATCATTGTACAGTACAAGCGAATGACCTTTTTGTCGGTAGCCTCAATGGAGAGGATGACGATCGATTTCAGTATTCGCTACCTCCAAGATATGCGCGCGATCAGCCTCCAAGACTCCGTGGTTATCGAAATCAAGCGGACTGACACCGAGCAACATAGTGCTGCCGAGTGTTGGTTGCGCGATAAGAACATAAGAAAATCGCCATTTAGTAAATTCACAGCAGGGCTCCTTCTTCGTGGAGAGCCTATCCCGGACAGCCCTCTGGATCTTGGTTTGTGGCACATCAGCCGCCAGGAGCCCAAGTAGGAATGGCGAACTTGGCGGTGAAGCTAGAGCGAGAAATCAGCGAGTATTTCCAACGCTACTCCGCACTGGTGTACCGTCGGGCTCTGGTACTGCTTGGCTCGGTAGCGGACGCCGAAGACGCGGTTCAAGAAGTGTTCGTCCGAGCTGCCAAAAATCTAGAGTGCTTCCGCGGTGAGTCCCAGGTATCAACTTGGCTCTATCGAATCACTACCAACTACTGCCTAAGTCACATCCGCAATCACAGCCGACAGCGGCACCTCCTGCAAGAGCGCTACGAAAGCACGTTGACCTTCGCCGGCGCGCCTGCTCCTGCTGAGACTCTTGCCTTACGTCAACTCCTTGCCAAAGCGGAGCCCAGCGAAGCCCACGCCGCGGTCTACGTGTATATCGACGGAATGACGCGCCCTGAAGCAGCTGCCGCCCTCGACGTATCGGTTCGAACCATCGGAAATCTACTGAACCGATTCGGACAATGGGCACGAGAAGAGCTGGGAGACTTGGAAAAGCTGGGTCTAGACAATATTGATCCAAATCACAATGGGATGCCCGATTCGGCCGCATCGGGAGTCAATACAAGTGAAAGGAATGGCGATGACAACTAAGAAAAAGCCCTTTTCGCACCCCTCGGATTACCTTCTCGACCAGCTCTATTTGGGAGAACTCGAGCAAAGCAAAGCGAGTGAACTTCGCGAACACGTAGGTTCTTGCCTGCACTGCAGCCAACGACAAAGGCTGCGAGATGAGGGGCTTTCCGCCTTTCCTGAAGTCGACAGTAACAAGTTGCTGAGTCGCGTGCTTGCGGCCACACAGGCGGTCGCTGAGACAAGCTCGACATCTACGAATAACTCCAAACATACAAAGACAACTTGGTGGTTATTGTTGGCCACGCCACTACTCTGCGCTGCTGCACTTCTCTTGTTTCTGAGACTTCCGAGCAACGAAAGTGAGTCTGGCCACACAATCACCGACGAGGTCCGCAGCAAAGGAAACTTGAGTTTACGTGTCTTTCGTCAGAGTAGTCACGGTTCCGAAGAATTAATCAGTGGTCAACACCTCACCCAAGGAGTTACCATTGGATTCGTGGTCGACTTGCCCGTACATCTTCGTTCTTCCACCGAACTTCAAGCGATGCTGATTAGCATAGAAGAAGTCGGTGGCAAGACTAGTGTGTACTACCCCTCTGGCCGACAGTCCTCGGCCCCACTGCAACTGGACAGTGATGGGACATTGCCGGCCGCCATCGAACTCGACTCCTACGTGGGCCAAGAGACTCTGCGCCTGATCATTTGTCCGAACGCCTTTTCGCTTAGCGATTTACACGTCACTGGAGGGGGCCCGATCGGAATCGATCCGAAACACTCGGACAGCTGCCTGCAAACCTTATTTCGATTGGATAAGACACAGCCCCAGTGAGATGTTTTCTCACATCTATTTCGGTCATCCTCGTATGCCTGTGTGTCCATTCCTCAACTGCCAATGCCTTTCAGGGAACCAGGCGCTACGCACTGATCATCGGAAATAACATCGGACGAGATAGCGATGCTGAGCTGCGCTACGCCCAAAAGGACGCGTTGCGATTTTCGGCTGTGATGCAACGTCACGGAGGACTAAAGGCAGAAAACACCATTGTGATGCTGGGCAATTCTGCCAAGGCTGTCAAACGTGCCCTGCAGGAGATCAACGCCCGGATCCGTATGGAAAACGACCGGCATAGCTCCAAATCCTCACTCATCGTCTACTACAGCGGCCACGCTGATGCCGATGGCCTACATCCCGGAAGTGCTACTTTGTCTTACAACGAACTTCGTACCTTGCTACGAGGGTCCGCGGCTGACCTTCGCTTGCTTATTCTGGACGGATGTAGATCTGGCGGGCTAACGAAAGTTAAGGGCGGATCGCCTACCAAACGCTTTCATATCAACGTCAAGTCCAACGACTCCGCCCAGGGCCTGATAATGATTTCCTCAAGTGCCGCCGGCGAAGATAGTCATGAATCGACTGCGCTCAAAGCGTCTTTCTTTTCTCACCATTTCATCAACGGCCTGGTCGGCGCCGCGGACGAGGACTCAAGCGGTACCGTAACCCTTCGCGAAGCCTACGCCTACGCCTATCGCAACACTCTCCGGACAAGTGGTAGAGGGGTTCAATTGCAACACCCCACCTATAGTTACGAAATCAAGGGCCGTGACGAGGTCATCATGACCGTTTTGTCCGGGGCACAACGTTCTGGCAGACTGCGTTTGGGCGAAGCGGGCGAATATCTGATCTATCGTGGCTCCGAGGGAGGAGAAATCGTTGCGGAAGTAAATGTTCTACAAAAAAACGCACTGATTGCCATTCCAGCCGGACGATATTTTGTTCAACTTCAAAAGCGAGATCACTACAGGGAGTTCACCGTTTCTGTAGGCCGCGGTGAAATCTCCACAATCGACACTTCCTCAGGACGACGTGTCGCCTATGCCCGACTCGTCCGCAAGGGCAGCGAGCATAAGAACATATCTCACCAGGTCTTTTCCCGCGCTGGAGTACGAGGCGCAATCCTGGCAGGAGGAAAGCCCAGTCCGACCATGGTGCTCGGATACCAATTCGATCTGCCAACCGTGAGCATCGCACTGCGCGCTCGATTCAGCCAAGAAGAACGTCATCAGCTGAGCAATACTCTCTACATCATGCAACGCGACTGGGGACTTGGAGTTTCGGCACAACACTATATCGACTACAGTCCCTTTAGTGTGGGCATAGGTCTTGTTGCCGAGGCTGTCCAGTTTCGCCAAGTGTTCTCCGGCGAATCCAAGGTCCCTGCTCGCAATAGCATGGCATTTTCGTTTGGAGCTCTCTTTAGTGTAGAACGTGAGATCAGCGACCGTGTCGTATTGTCCCTTGAAGGTGGTCCGGTAACCTATTTGGTACGAAAAGTTCGTACCTTAGGCGGCGAAGAATTGGGTTCCTCTAGTGCTGGAATTTTGACCGCATGGGCGTCCCTAGGGCTAGGAGTACTCTTTTAGTGGGCGCATTTTCTACATCGTGGTCTAAGAGGAGGTCTAAGGGACCGTCTACCGCTCTTTCTCGGTTTCTAGATCACCGTATTGCTCTTACTCTCGTGCTGCCAGCGTTGGTCTTATCGGCCTCGTGTGATCCACTGGTCGAGGAAGGATTTCAGGGAGAAGTACTTTTTACGATTGAAGGCAGAGTCGTCGATTTCAATTTCTCTGATACCCAGCTCGACTATCCTTTGGCCTCACTTTTCTGGGCGTCCGGCGGTGATACGACTATCGACCCGAATCTCTTGCGGGCTCAGAGTGAGGTCTCTGTCCGAGTCGCCTTTCCTGCGACTTTCAGCATCAACGTTTTTGAGGCGCCAATTCTCAACGATATCGGTACCAGGCCGTATGCAATCGGGCAACTGGTTGTATGGCAAGACGACAACGATGATGGCGAGTACTCCGCAAGCGAGTTTCGCGGCGGCGCACTGGAGCATGTCATTCTCTTCGCTGACCGAGAATTGGCTCCCAAAGAAAGTCCGACCGGACGTACGCTGCCCAAGGGATTCTCTCTAGCGAGTCTCCCCCTTCCCTGCCAAGAAATTCCAGTTGTACCTCAGGCGGACGACTGTGGTGTTCCTCTTGGTGCCGAATGTTCACCGGACGCGAGTGTATGTGGTGCCTTCGGTGCATGTCTTTTGGACGACGGATTTACAAGCTATCCCGATGGCTACTGCGTTCTGCCTACCAACATGGACTGTTTTCCCACGGGAGGAGTTGTCCTCGGAATCAACAACGAAGATCTGGGATACGAAGTTTGGGTCAAAGGCTGTGCATCGCCGCTGGACTGCCGGCCAGAGTACAGTTGCGAGCTTTGGCTCGGTGGCTGTTTACCGAAACAACCATTGGCAATTATCATCGACCCAAATTCGGATTTTCACCCCCTGTGCGAACCGCCCTTCGGCCCGCGCTAGCACGACGCTAGGGCATAGTGCTGTCGAATTGTACTTTGTATCGTGCGCCAAGGGACTCAAGCCTCTTGTCACCAGACTTACGATATACGGTAGCTAGAGCCTGATACGCGGCTTTGAGCTGCGGATCACGAGCAATCGCATCTTCTAATTTGGAGATTCCGTACGCCACCCGCGCTTGCCGGACATCCAGTACGCCCAAAAGGTAGGTCGCCCAAGCATTCGCTGGCTGCTTTGCAAGAACCAACTGACATGCATGCCCCGCCTTGGCATAACGACGTTGCCTCAGCTGTACTTCGCACTTGAGCAACGACGCGCCAATTGCATTGGGAAACTTACGAGCCAAGTTAGCCTGTACCTTCGTTGCCTTTGCGTAGTCTTGCTTGTACACCAACTGAAGCCCACTGCGAATATTCCGTAGATAGTCCGACTCTTCTGATTCGGACATGCCAATCCCCACTCCGTAGCGGACACGCATCTGGGTTGCCCATTTCTCAACAGCGCTAATTTTCGCCAGGCCACTTTCGCCGCCAACTCCCATCACCGCCGCCTTTCGCGCGCGAGTCGGCATCGACATATCTCGATAAGCGCGGGCCAGCTGCATCCAAAGCCCCGTAGCTGCACCTTTGTCCATTGTCTCTAACAATAACTCAGCCTGCCGAAAGTTCTCCCTGGCCAATTTCGGACTACTCTCTGCGCGAATTCTTCCCAGTGCAATCCATATGTCCGGATTCGCCTTATTCAAGGTGGCTGCCAAATTGCAATGTGCCAATGCATCCTTCGCCTTGCGACTAGCGGACACGATACAACCCAGCTCAACGACAGTCGCCTCCTGTGGATAGCGTTCAATCAGTGGTTCGAGAGTCTCCCAAGCCTCATCCAGTTTTCCGCTCGCGATGAGCCCTTTGGTCGATAGAATCCGGCTTTTGTCCTCAGAACGAATCGCTGTCCGGCCATCGCCTTTGCTTTCATTTGCATCTCGCTTTTCACGAATGTCGATAGCGGCCAGTAGCTCAGCTCTCGCCCCCAAGGTTGTCAGTTCCTGCTTCACCCGTGCCCAAGCCTCCGCCCTATTCCCTTCGGACAAGTGCGCAGCAGAAGTAATTGCAATGACTCGAGCCGCCGCCTCACTCAGCCTCATTTGTGACGTCGAGTAGCGCTCTGCATCAATATATTCTGGCCCTTGTCCGACAGCGCCAAAGAACACTGCGATTCCGTGTGCTAGCACTATGCTTTGCTTGTGTCGCCGACGGGCTGCCAACAGCTCATCTTGTGCATCCTCACTCAGTCCCAGGGTCTCGATCGCGAGAGCATCTGCCTCCGCCTGGCGATTGAAACTTCGCAATACGAGATGCCGGCCTAGTGTGTCGACTCGTACCAGTTTTCCCATCTCGACTTCATGGCGCTTGGGTGCGTCGATAAGCCCAATTACCAAATCAACTTCTGGCCCCGGATCGTGGCTCTTTAGCCCCTTCAGCGTACTGGCAATCTTGCCGCCAGATCGCT
>JAESTW010000238.1 GCA_016763395.1 Kofleriaceae bacterium | reverse complement strand
CGCTTTCGGGCGGCCCTTAGCTCGGGCGATGCAGCCACCGCCGCCGAACTCGCGACGCCACAGTTCTTGGCCCTCCCCGGCCTGTTGGTGGACCAGGCCAAAGGCCGTTCACTCAAAGCCGTCGAAACACTCCTCGACCTCGGGCTCAAAGTCGATGTGCAAAACGCAGCAGGTGTCACTGCGCTTCATCAAGCGGCCTGGAACGGTGACCTGGCGCTCATCGACTTCCTGCTGACGCGCGGTGCTCGCACAAACCTCAGGGACACCCAGTTTCACTGCACCGCTGTCTCTTGGGCCCTTGAGTCTGGACAAGCAGAGGCCGCCGATAGGATCCTAGATCGGAGCGACGACGTATTTGATCTAGTGGGAGCAGCGCGCTTGTCACAGCTTGAGGCACTCTTCTCGTCTTCGCCAGATCTAGCCACAACGCTCGGACACGCCGGCAACAGCCCGCTGCACGCGCTCCGCCTTGTCAACGAGCAAACGGCATCGGTGATCGCACTCTTGCGACGCTGCGGTGCAAATCCGGGCTTGCCGAACGACGCGGGCCTCACGCCCGGTCAAGCCGCCGAAGCGAACCACCGCTGGGAGTTAGAGGACCTACTTACCTAACCGTAAGCTCGTTGCTCAGCCGCGGCGCGGTTGCTATCTTCTGGGCCTTTTTCTTCGTGCTTAGCGGGTTGGCTCGAGAAAGTGATCGACTGGTCGAATCAGCACCGGTCTTGCTCCCCAAGTTTCAAGCACCTTACCAAAGCCAAGCGTAACGTAGGGACCAATGTCATACTGGGAGGGTCTCAACTCATCCGCGATCTTCACCTGCGCGCCGACTTCTATGGTGAGATTGAAGTAGTAGCTTTCAATCATCAGGCGTCCGCCCACCGATGGTATCCAAACTGTTGGCATGTCATCGCCACCCAAGGGATAGATGTAGCGAGTCTCAGCAACGATCTCCGGGGTAAATATGCTGAAAGGAATGTCGGGAGTAAACACGACTCCCAAAGCACCTTCCACATGGTCGAGGCGCGAGCGACTAAAGCCAAGCCCTAGACTCATTCGTGGCCTGAACAAATACCAGGGGGTCCTAGTGTACGCGATGTTGGTAGAGAAATCTTTGGTGCCAACGCCACGCGCTAGCAAATCGATCTGCTGACGAATGCGCGCCGGACTGAAGTTGATACTCGAGAACCACTTACCATCTCGCCAAATGTCGTGGGGCACTAGAGTGTGCGGGGCCTGCGCATTTTCCGAGACGGTCCCTATGACGAAGGCCTGGAGCACCGCTTTGACAACCATGTAGACGTTGCGAGAGACAATCCGAAACACTGGTGGCGGTGCTCCTTTGGGTTCCTCGTCCGCGCAGCGGAGCTTTTCTACTGTCAGTATCGCGTCCGGATAGATTGTCTGTTTTGCTGGCTTGCGTTCCGAACCGTTGCATATATATCCGTCACCGAAAGTGCGCCAAACGTTGCCACTGAGATCGCGAACCCATCGCCCCTTCTTGTTAAACCGGTTGTGAATGACGCCGGAGACAGTCGCTCCAGAGCTGGCACGGTGAAAGCCCATGTGACCTGCGGCATGAGCATCCGTAAGATAATGCGCGGCGAATGCCATATCGTAAAAGGCGCGCTGAAAAACTTTCCCTTCCTTCTCGATACTGGACGACGCTGTGACTGCGCCCTTAACTGCGTCGGCGTAGAAATCGTTGAACCGATAGACTGTGGTTGGATGAAAATGATCAGCATTCCCCGAGGCCAGCGCAAGTCGCTTCCAGCGACTGTTGGCGTAGGTAGCCTCACTAAGCATCTCCTGCGGTGACCCCACGCTGTCAGCTGCCACAGCACATGCTTCTCCGAAACGCGAGGCCAGGCTGCGCACCGTCTGGCTCGTGCCGCAAACCTGCATGACTCGGCGCTTGGTGCTCACGTCCTGCGCGTTGAGATCTTGCTCGAGTTCCTCGCAGGCAGCGAGGTACGCGGCGTAGCAGACGTCGTAGTGCTCCTGGTAAGAGAAGGCACGTGCGTGCTTCGAACCTGCTACAAGGACGAGCAGTGCCGCCAGCAGCGCAAGTCTATAGCGAGCTACCATGGTTGGATTGTATCAAAACAAAACGTCGGACGTTGTACTCGAAGCTGGGGGCGAGTGTTGTTGTTGAACAAGATACCTCGAGTCGAGGCAATCGCTTGGCAAACAAAGACGCCGACTCCTCGTTGGAATCGGCGATGGCTTTGACGCGTTGAGGAAGGTCTGGCGTTTAAAGAGTGCAGACGGCGGGGGCAGGGTCGGCAGCACAGACACTGTTTTCACAGTTCAGTCCGCCTAAACAACCGAGTGCCGAGTCATCGACACAGCTTTCGCCAATGCGGGGCTTGGCGGTACAAGTTGCTTCAACGCATACGGCATAGTTCACACAAGCGAATTCCAGACCCGCTGGACAGGCGTCACCAACAGAGAGTTTTCCTTTACATGTTGTGTCACTTGGGTCGCAGTAGTCTGTGGACTTGAGACAACTGATTCGACCACCAAAGAATTCGCCTCCGAATGCGGGGTCACAGGTCTCGCCTGAAGTGGGCAACTTGACGCAGGTTCCGGGCGTGAAGTCCGGGCCCAGTTCGCAGATATAACCAGAGACGCATTCTTCCACGCTGGAGCAGACTGCGGCCGCAGCAGTCGGTGGCTGGCAGATGTCCGAGCCGTCGCATCTAAGGCCGGATTCACAAGATAGATTGGCGCAGGACTCCCCTTCTTTGGCATCCACTTCTTGTACATTGGCAATGCAGACGCCAGGGGTGCATGTCTCGTCGTTACTCTGGTCGCACCTTGCCTCCCCCGCGCAGGACTCATTTGTGATGCAGGCGCCACCAATTGCAATCGTGCCCGCAAAGGTCGCGTCACAAGCCTCTTCATTTTCTTGCTGATCGCTACCAAAAATGGTGCAGTCGGTACCACCGAGGGAGTCCAAACACTCACCGGCTTTGGAGCTGTCGTAGGTAACAAGTCCAGCTTCGACTTCAGCGATGAGTTGATCAACATTAATCTTAGTCGACTCAATACATGAGGCTTTGTCCGGGAAGGCACCGCACTTGACCTGATCGGAGCAAATTGTGTCGGCAACCTCAGTGCCAAGGTCTTCGAGCTTGACGTCGCCGCCACCCCCGCCGCATGCGCTGGCAAGCAAGAGTGCTCCGAGAGAAAGCGATAATCCCATTTGTTTGGCTGAATTCATGCCGACTAACCTAGCCTGAATAGTGTGAGTACTGGAAGGCATAAACGGGCATAAAAGAGGAATGGACATTCTCGTTCCATCCTCTATTATACTAAATTGTCTGCGACATGGGCGCCCAGCGTGGTAAGAAGATTGCTGTGGGAGGCAAGGCCAGAAGTCAACCGACCGAAATGCACGAGGCAATTGCATCGGTCTTTGAGGGCTATCCCAAAGAGGCTCGGTCGCGGCTGTATGCGCTTCGGCAACTTATTTTCGAGTCCGCAGCCGAGCTAGAGGGTGTTGGGGAACTCACTGAGACCCTCAAATGGGGCGAAGTTTCGTATCTCACAGAAGCGAGCAAGTCCGGATCGACGATTCGCATTGGTTGGCGCCGGGCGCAACCCGAGCACTACGCACTTTTCTTAAACTGCAACACAACTCTAATCTCCGACTGGACAAATCTCGACATGGGCCTTCGATTCGAGGGCAAGCGCGCGATCGTTATGCCCATCGATGCTCCCCTTCCAAAGGAACCTCACCGATTGTGTATTCAGGCTGCCTTGACCTACCACCAAAACAAACAATAGCAGCCACTCATCCGCTCTTCACTTCCCTAGCTCAGAAACGAACCAGCACTCGAAGTTGGTAACATATCCTTTGGCAGTTTTCGGGATAGAAAGCACGAGATGCTTCTGCGCCCGCCCCGGTTTGAGCAGTTTTCCTGATGGCTGGGCATGCGCAATTGTTCTACCTAAAGCGTACCGGACAAGTATCATCAACGTTCGCTCGGCCGGCGAAAAACTGTGCGATGGGAAGATAATTTGTCGAATTGCCCCATCGGCGGTGTGGAGTGGCTTGACAGAAATCACCAGGTTCTGACCTCGTCTGGAGCTGATATGGCCATCTATGAGCTTCACATCAACGTTGCCTTTGATGCGGCCTGCGATTTTACATGTATTTGCGTCCGCCGACGAGGGAAACGCAAAGAGGCTCATAGCAAGAGCCAGGGTCGCAATCAGTATCTTCATGGCCCTAATTAAAGCATAGATTAGGGCGCAGAAGGCGGCGCTGATTCTGCCACCAGTCGAGGCGTCCATCGCGCCGCCTTCTGCACAATGGCCATCTTGCGCATTTCGCTTTCGTGAGGGGAGCGTCTATGCTCGCCACCATGGCCTCGGTACTAGAACTCATTCCGCCTTCAAAGAAACACGTCATCTGGGATTTCAATGGGACTCTTATTGACGACGTGAGCCTGGTCCTAAGCATCACCAACGGCATTCTTCGCGATCGAGGATTGCCAGGTCTCGATGCGGACCGCTATCGAAAGCTCTTCTCCTTTCCGGTTTCTAGCTACTACGAAAAACTCGGACTCCCCGGTGAAGGCGAAGCCTTCCGCGCTGTGGCGGACGTCTTCGCCAAGAACTTTGAATCGGGTATGCACGACTGCGGTCTTCGCGCAGATGCCATGCCTTGCCTCACTACACTGTCCGAACGAAAGCTAACCTCGTCGGTGCTCTCTGCCTCCAGGCAGGAATCTCTTGACGCGCTCACAAAGCAGTTTGGGCTCACGGAACTTATGACAGAAGTTTGCGGAATCGACGACCACTACGCCCACGGAAAAATTGAAAGCGGCCTGAAATGGCTAAAGGAAACCAATAGGTCTCCAGAAGAGTTAGTCATGGTCGGCGATACCGCTCATGACTTTGAAGTGGCAACAGAGCTTGGCGCGTCATGCATCCTAGTGAGCTTCGGACACAGTAGCCTCGACAAACTTGAGAAGTGTGGCTGCCCGATAGCCGACTCGCTATCCTAGCTAGCCAACGACGTCCATACACCAAAGTCGACCTGCGCTGATTTTGGCTAGCGACGATCCCATTGATGGAAATCTCGATTCCAAGGGCGCAAGCTTCAACTCGCTAGTTTGCGAAAACCGTGTCGAGCCAGGAGATGAGGGCGCGGATCTTGGGGAGCCTCTGTTTTGCCCTATGGACGACCATCCACAGCTCTTGTGAGGGGATTGCCAAATCGGTGCCTCCGACTTGTGTGGGGCTCACGTTGATAATCCCTTGAAGCTTGCGGGCAAACTGCTCGGGCAAGATTGCAACTCCCAGTCCGGCTTCGACCGCTAAGCCCAGTGCTTCAATGTCTTCCACTAACAACCGTGGGGGACGTGAACCAAACATCTCTTCGGCGAGTTGTTGTTTGGAAATTTGCGCGAGAGTTCCTGTAAGCCCCAACCATGGGGTCTCAGCACCAAGAACGAGGGTAGAGCTGGCATACAGCGCGTAACTTGCTGTATGCAGTTTTTGGCTAACGAGGTCCCCGCGTACTGGCCGAAGAAATCGCAGGGCCACATCAGCGTCGCCAGCGGCAAGACTGTTGACTTGATTGTCGGACAGAATCTGCAGTCGCAACTTTGGATACGACTCATAAAAACTCGGAAGCGCTTGAACTAAGACCCATCGTAAGAGTTCTCCCACTGTGGTTATCGTGACGAGCCCCTGAATCTCAGTTTGATCCTCCAATGCTGCCCAGGCAATCACGGCCGACTCAACCATAGGCCCAGTCGCTTGAAGCAATGCCTGACCTCGCTCCGTCAGGACGATCGGCCTCTCTCTAAGAAAGAGCGGAGAGCGTGACAATTCTTCCAATCGAGACATTTGCCGGCTCACTGTCGACGGACTTAGCCCTAGGTGTTTTCCCGCCGCTGTAAGACTGCCAAGGCGAGCTACAGCAACAAAGGTTCTCAGTAAATCCCACTGCATATTGACCTGTGCAATTATGCACGACCGTCGTGAGTATTTGTATATTGTTTTGTGAAAACGCAACACTATTATGTTGGGGACCAGCCAGACAAGCTGTGAGGAAGTCTTCACCCAACCCCTAAACCGGCCCAAGCCACTGAATCCACTGAAGAAAACCATGAAAATCCAACACCTCCGCAATGCCACAATGATCTTGCGTTTTGATGCGCACTCCTTGCTCGTAGATCCCATGCTTTCGAAGCCCAAAAGCTTCATTCCATTTCGGCTCTGGGGCAAAAACCGAAGGCGCAACCCTCTCGTTCCTCTGCCTGACGAGTCCGACCAAGCCCTAAAGACAGTAACCGGAATTATTCTTACTCACAATCACCCCGACCATTTTGACAGTGCCGGACAAGATTGGGCAAAGACGAATAAAATCCCAGTTTGGACGGATAGTCGCGCGGTAGCCAAGCTAAAGAAGAAGGGCCAGAACGCGCGCGACTTACGGACTGCGGGGATCGGTACTGTAGAGGTAATTCCCAGCACCCACGGCCGCGGGATCATGGGCAAGGTACTCGGGCGCGTCGTTGGATACTACATCGCCCCGCCTCATCAACCTAGTATCTACCTCATCGGCGACTCGATCATGACAGATTCTGTTATGGACGCCATCAGCAGACTGCAACCAGACATCATCGTAGCCCCAGCGGGTGCCGCCAATTTTGGCATTGGTGGAGATATTCTCTTCTCCGTCGATGAACTGGTCGTCCTCGCTAAACATGCACCGGACAGCCAGATCGTGTTTAATCACCTGGAGGCGCTTGACCATTGCCCAACCACTCGTGATGGGCTCCGAGCCCGAATGCATGAAGAAGGGCTGAGTAACCAGATACACATACCCGAAGACGGAGAGGAACTAGAATTTAATTAGTCCGAGCAAAGAGGCTTCGGACAGCAACTACGCCGGATGCCTCAGCCCGATCGCTCTTTTAGATAGGCCACGGATTTCTCCATAAGCGCTACAAAGCCCGCTTCATCGTTGGCTCGCACAAGTGAGCGAATGCGCTCTACCGAATAGAGCAGGGCAGTGAGTGCTTCGCTGCCGTAGTCGTTTAGGCTTTGTATTTCAAAGTAGAGCTTCGGGTTTTCGCTGGTCACTTTGCTCGCCAGGTCTAGTTGCGCATCAAAGGTTGTGCTCGACAGTTTCGCCAAGCGCGGCGCTTCTTCGCCACTGTCTGCCAGCGCCGTGATAAAGGCCAGATTGAGAGCATGAGACAACCCCAGGACATAGGCAATGAGCCTGTCGTGGCTCTCCAAATCCATATCAACCAAGGTCGCCATGGTGGATGAGAAAAGTTCTTTTGCCAGTGTGGTTGCCCGCCGGCAGCCAAGATCGATGAAGATCACGTGCCGTCCCGAGAGCAAGTTTGTGTCCGGTCCGAACATAGGATGTACGGACGTCACCGATACGCCAGCGTCGGCCAAGGCACGCAGGCTATCTCGAAGTGGACTCTTTAGCGAACCCACGTCAAAGACCACACCCGTCGGCTTTCGTACTGCGAGCTCTGCGAGAATCTCGGAGGAAATCCCGAGTGGGGTAGCAACCACAATGATCTCGTGGTCGAGATTGATGTCGCGCCAGTCTTTGTGGTGAACGAAGGCACCAACCGGTCCCGAAGGATCTGCGATTTCGACGAAGTAGCCCTGAGAGTGCAGAAAACGGGCAAACCAGCGTCCCATTTTGCCAGCGCCGCCGATTAGCAGCGCTCGCTTTCCCTCGCCACTCTCGGCCTTAGCAACTCGGTCTTGTTCCTGCGCGCTCAGGGATGCGCGAATCAAAAGCAACATGAGTTCTTCGGCAATTTTGCCATCCAGACCTATGGCCTCAGCGTTGGCACGCGCTCGCCCGATGACAGTGGCCTCCTGAGAAAAATCCCGAGTTGCGCGTCCTTGGGTTCGTTTGATTGCGCCGATTCGCAGTGCGGCCTCCTGGCGGCGTTTAATTAGTGCCAGCAGCTGAGCATCGATATCGCCCAGCTCGGCTCGCGCTTCATCTAGTGAGTTCGCCATCAGTCGGACAAATTTGTTTAGGCGGTGGCGAGCATCGGATCGAGAATCCGAGTTACTCCGGCCATGGAACGCTGCATCTGGTCATTGCGGGCATCGCTAGCGCCAATGGCGCACAGGTAGAGGCGAATATCACCGATTTGCAGACGCTCCATTTGGATATCCCACTGCACGGATGCGCCGTAGAGAACGCCTTCAAAGGTGGGTACTTTTTGTCCGAAGATCGGCAAGTGAGCTGCCACTTCATCACATGCATCGTCATCGCCAGCAGACGCGAGACAGAGACCATCTTCATCTGCGAGAACGAAGCCCGAGAGGTTGGCTTTGTGCATCGAAGCTCGCAACTGATAGACAAGTGCGCGAGAAGTGCTGGCGCTTCGGTGATTGCGTCGTTCGATTTGGCTCATGAATGTATCCTATGTGGGATAGTGTAGGTTGCCAAGAAAACGGCGATTTTTCCCAATACTGAGAGTTATCTCGCATCGTGGGATTTCTGATCTTGCTACACTCTCACGTTCTAACATGTTGGCTAAGACTCGATATTCCCTAGTTATTTTACTTGTTTTCCTCGCCGCTGCCTGTGGCAGTGATTCGGCTTCCGAAGCAGATGCGGGCACTGCAGATGCTGGGCTTGGGCCCGACGCTATGCCCGGGGTGGATCTGAGTGAAGCGCTCTTTCGGCCAGATCACGTATTGGAGGTCACAATTACGATGGCTCCAGAAGACTTTGCTCTGTTGCGCGCAGAACCAGAGACGGTTGGTGCCCCCAAGATAACCTGCGGTAGCCAGCCGCAAACCCGGCCCTACAATTACTACCCCGGCGAGATCACGGTCGACGGGGAGACCGTTGGCAACGTCGGAATTCGCAAAAAGGGAAGTCTCGGTTCGCTCTCAACCCTGCGTCCGGGATTGAAAATTAAGGCCAATGAGTACATTAGCGGACAACGAATCTTCGGACTCAAGCGGCTGACGCTAAACAATAATCACCAAGACGATTCACGTATTAGTCAGTGCCTGGGATACTCTCTCTTTCGCGCAGCCGGCGTTCCCGCGCCGCGCTGTAGCTTCGCGCATGTCGTGGTTAACGGTGAAGACATGGGTATCTATTCCAATGTCGAAAGCCTGAAGAAAAATTTTTTGCGTCGGCATTTCGCGGATGATAGCGGCAACCTTTACGAGAGTGGCGGCGAGTTTCGTCCGGGAGAGACAGCCGGGTTTCAGCCCAAAGTGAACAAGACCGCGCCCGACTGTAGTGACCTCACAGGTGTTGTAGACGCCCTACAAGCTAGTGACGCGAACTTTCGCTCAGAGCTCGATACAGTGGTAGACGTGGACGCATTTGCCACATTTTGGGCAATGGAGGTACTGCTCAGTCACTGGGATGGATATACAAATAATCGCAATAATTACTTCTTCTATCACGATCCGAGCTCGGACAAATTCCATTTTATTCCCTGGGGAGCCGACTCTCTCTTTACAACCAGAACCCGATCGACTCGTCCGCAATCGGTGTACGCCTGCGGCTCGCTTCCTTGGCGACTCTACAATCTGCCGGACACAAGAGAACTGTATCTCGGACGCTTGCGAGAACTCCTTGACAGCGTCTGGGATGAACCTGCGATCTTGTTGCAGATCACCGCGATGCGCGAGCTTATTGAGCCCTTCGCAGATCCGCAGAACACCGGCGAGTTGGCTGAGAAAATTGCCGGTGTAAGCGACTACGTAACGACACGGCGGGCTGCACTTTTGGCGGAGATCAATCTCACGGCCCCAGCTTGGACATTGCCGGACGGCGTGGATTCTTGTTTCATCACTCTCGGGACGATCGACGGAACCTTCTCTACGGTATGGGATAGCCTGGACAACTTTGGCGCCGGCACCGGGACGACTTCGGGAACCATCGCCAACATCCCCGTCGATTCCACCACGGGCTTCAGCAGCGCCGGGATTGACGCCGAGGGCAAGGCAATCGTTCGCCTCTTCACCGAACTTCCCGACGGCACCTTCGCTGTGATCTTTGTCCTCGTTCAAGACCCGGCCGATCTCACCGTGGGAACGATTGCTTTAGACATCACCACCGCTCTTGCCATTATGACCTTCTACGATCCTGTGACCGATGTTTCCTCTGGCGGCGGACTGATGATCGGCGGCACGATGACACTCACGAGCGCAGGCCAAAATCCAGGAGATGCGATTGTCGGAACGGTGACCTCGAGTGTTCTTGAATTATAAATAGTACGAATTGGTATGAAGGGCACAGGGGAAAATAACTGACCTCTTCTGGGCCCGATCCATCTCCCCGGGCGCTTCGCTCTTCGTTGCTCAGTCGGTTACTGGGCCAGCCCAGCGCCCTCTTCCCGCCTCGCCAGCCGAGCGCCTCGAACCCAGAATCTGTTCATTTATTATTCCCTGCACCCTTTAATTCGAAGAAGGTGAAAGTTCTGCTGCCGGGGGGCGTTACCCGGGCAGGAGAACATCATGAAGCAATACAGAGCAGTCCAACACAGTCCTCGAAACACGGTCACCCCATTTCGCATCCTTATCGGCATCCTAGCTCTTGTCAGCTTGGCCGCATGTGGAGGCTTTTCTAGCTCACGCGCTCCGTCCGGGCACGCAAATGCGAATGCATCGCCTGGCCCTTATAAGACGAGTGCTGCGGGTAGGAGTGCCGACTCTGCGCCCAGTCAACGTACACACTCAGTTTCTAGCGGAAACTACGGCAGCAACTACGGCGAGTCTGCTCACGAATCGGCTGATTCAGCACCCTCGTCGCGAGATTCGATAGCTACCAACCAGAATGAGCGCCCAGGCTTGGGTACCAATTTTGGCGAGCAAAGGAACTCTGCTGTCACTACGCGTCGTTTTGAGCGCGCGAAGAATCACCCCTTTGCGCAGATCGCGCTGCACTACAACTCTCGCGCAGGAATCGAGGCGCAAGCCTGGACTCGCGGAATGGCCCTAAGAGAACTTCGGGCACAGAGCGCCAACGGCGGTATCTCCATCTCTCTAGTTGACGAAAACGGCCGCCTTCTCGACGGCGGAAGCGGCGGCGGACGAACCTATGTTGTGGGCCGAGACGGGCAGAGGTACACCTTGCAAATCCGTAATGACACCGGCGGCAGCTACGAAGTGGTTTCTTCGGTCGACGGATTGGATGTCATCGACGGCAAACCCGCCAATATGAGCAAGCGGGGCTATATTGTTGCGCCCTACAGCACTCTTGTGATTGACGGATTCCGCACTTCCACTCACAGCGTCGCCGCCTTTCGCTTTGGCAGTGTGTCCAATTCCTACGCCGCACAGACCTCCGGCGACCGCAATGTCGGTGTGATCGGCTTCGCATTCTTCGCCGAGCGCGGATCCCGGTGGACAAGTGACGAAATTCGCCGCAGAGAGACCGCAAACCCCTTTCCCGGCGGTTTTGCGGCTCCACCGAGCATTGGTCGCTAGCCCAACCACAAAGTCCTTCCAGAAACACCATGCAAGTCCCAGAATAAAGCCTCACGAGCCCGGTTAAATAGGTTGACCGGGGCTCAGGTTTCAGCCCAATATCCGGGCATGAATAAACTAACTTGGTTATTGGCGGCCGCCTCTCTCGGCGCCGTCACGGTAGCAGGTTGCGGCGATGACTCGCCCAGCCTAGAGTGTGGTGCGAATACCACGATGACGGACGGTGTTTGCGTTGGCGACACTGGCACCAACACCACTTGCGGTGCTGGAACGATCGCTATGGGCACCGAGTGCGTCCCGGACGGCAGCGTCATCTGCGAGACCGGTACTACCTTAGACATGGCATCGGGAACTTGCGTTGCTGACATCACAGGTTGCGGCACTGGCACTATCGTCGTTGACGGCGTTTGTACGGACCCAGCAGATGTTGTTGCTGACGTAACTGAAGCTGCTGAGCCAAACGATCTTGGCGAAGACGGAACTCCTGGCACGATCACTCTGCCAATGGCCGGTGAGTCTATCACTATCAGTGGTTGCATTGAGCCAACAACGGACATGGCTGGCAATGCAGTCATCGATGAAGATGCGTACCTATTTGAAGCAGCTGGACCAACTCTGCTCGATATCACAGTTGATGGTTTTAACGGTGTTGCTGGAGCGTTCCAGGTAATTACTGGCGACCATGAGCTATTCGATGCCGGTTTCACTCGCTTCGGTCTCAACTTGGCCAACGATATGTCCCAAAGGCAGGTCTTCTTGCCCAAAGCCGCGGCCTATGGAATTAGTTTCAGTGACAGTCGCGCACTCTTTTTTGGACTGCCAGCAGGCGGAGCAGGTGCTTGTTACCTCGCCACAATTCGCAACGTAGCGCTTCCAACACCAACCGCGATCACTGTTGACACACCACTCGACGGAACCTTTGGCTCGGACACGCAGTTCTTGCGTTTCACACCAGCTGCCGACGGTTCAATCGCAACCAGCACAACTGTGGCTCCCAACGAATCAGCCTTGGTTGATACTGTGCTCATGGTTGCCGGTCAGTACCGAGGCAACAGCGCGGGACTTGGCGATCGCAATTTCGGTGATCCAGCAGCGAATGTTGGCGGCGGTCTCAACACAGCCGATATGGTTATCTTT
>JAESTW010000016.1 GCA_016763395.1 Kofleriaceae bacterium | reverse complement strand
TTTAAATCGCTTTGCCACGTGGTGAAGCTCACCTCTTCACAATTGTGCAGTCGAACCCGGAACTTGGAGAATGTTGGGGAGACTCGCTCTGCTAGATATAAGATTTCGATGGTTAGGCATAGGTCATCACCATCAATTTGGTGATGGACAATACTTCCGTCGTGAAACATGGAAAAGACGTCACTGATTTTCTGCAGTCCATCAATCATAGAAGAGAGTGTAGCTCAGTAGGGGCAACTTTGCACTGTCGATGGATCTTACCCGATGGAGTTTAGCTGAGTTGAAAAATCAGCGGAGGCTCGTTCTCTTGTCTAAGAAGAGTTCCACTTTTCAGGATTCGGTGGAAGTCGTCGAGGTTGTCAGTTGTGGAAATCTCCCTTCTCTGTGCCAAGGTAAAACTGCTGTAGTCGTAGGTCGCTGCCTTGTGCCGGCGATAGAGTTCCATTTCGCTGGGGATCGCGTTGTCTAGGGAGAAGTAGCACGTGTTTGAGTAGGCAGGATTGTGGGGCAAGCTTTGGGCGGCGTAGGCTTGGTGTTGCACGTGCGGCTCGATTTGATACCTTTGCTCTTGTGTCATTTTCCACAATGCGCTGCCTACGTCTCTAACTACTGCTTTTCGCCACGGCGTGTCCGCTTTTATGGGCACAAGGCATTGGGCCTTCGATGGAGTAGGTAGGCCTCCGAGGTAGGAGAACCACTCATAACTGTACACGCGCTGCACTTCGGAGTACTGCAATTCGTGAAATAGCCAGTTTGTCAGGCTGGGAACTCGCTCAAGTGCTTTTGCGTTTGTGCCGGGCAAGCTGCCGGTGGTGTACAATTGGCAAATGGCTGAGAAAAACTCTGGTGAGTGTACGGTGAGCTGAGCTTCGCTCGTCAACGCGTCATCCATCTCTTGGGTGTAACTTACGGTTAGGCCTTTGAAATCGAGGTGGAGTCCGAAGAAATCTCCTAAGGAACGTTGAGCCAGATACCAATAGTCGAGGCCCACCGTTGCGGCCGCTTCACTTACAAGATGGCAGAAAACATAGTCACTGAGTGTCTTCTCGTCGATGGGAACCATGCCAAAAGCAAAGCCTTTGGAGGTATGCATCATTCTGCGGTAGGCCCACATGTGAAATAGATCGTGGACTTGGAATAGTACTTCGCGAAGAAGTCGGTTGTCCAGGTTGAGCACCGCAAAATCTCGACGATGGGGGGATTTACGCCAGGTGGATGAAGCTGAAATTCGCGGGCCCAGGATGGCATTGCCAAAGGGGGCAAAGCCGACGTTGATGGCTTCTGGGAATAGACCGGCGTACTCCCAACGCATGTCCACGGCTCTACTGTTTAGGGAAAACCCCTGCTCACTGAGGAGCCATTTCACTACCGAGAGGTCGCTTAGTGCTTGGCGTGCTTTGTCGACGTCGACAACAGGTTCTACGGTTAAGGCGAGCTGCGCCAGGCTATCCAGGTTAATAATCATGGTCTAAGAATAAGTAGGCGTTTTGTCCAGAGGTTGAATAGATCATCCGTGATGGATTTCTCACTGGAAGACAGACCCAGGGCGGTGATGATTTCGCGGAGGCTGGCAAGTCCGGTTGCATCGCAGAGTACGTGCGCGGTTTCCCGACTTAGCGGCAGGTGGTCAATGCCGTTGGAGATGAAATGTTGAAGGGCACCATCTCTGATTGGTGTTTCTCGCATGTCTCCAATCGAGACTTGAGTTGTAGGCGGTAGGCTTGGCTTGAGCAGAGCGAGCGAGCTTCTCCAACCTTCACGCTTTTGGATCCAAAAGTCACCTATGGCCAGAACATTGAGGCCCGAGCTAAGCATGCAGGTGATGCCTTCCTCGACTGTGCACACGATAGGCTCGCCATTGCTGTTGAAAGAAGTGTTCAGCAGGGCCGGAACTCCGGTGATTGAGCCAAACTTCTCGAGTAGGGCATAGTACCGTGGGTTTTGCTCGGCATTGACCGTTTGCATTCGCACGCTGCCGTTTACGTGGGTCACCGCGCCGAGCAGATCACGTTTGTCACTGCGAACCTGCGCGGTTGAAGTCATGAATGCTTTGCTGGTAATTACCTCGGTGTCTTCAAGGAAGTCACCTAGGTAATCTTCGCAAATGGAAACCGCGAAAGGACGGTAGGGTTCTCGATTTTTGATGAGTGAGTTGACGACATCTTTGTTTTTTGCCGGCCTAGGATCTGCGAGAATGCTTCGATTGCCGAGAGCTCTGGGGCCAAACTCCATACGACCTTGCATCCACCCAAGAGTGCCACCCTCGGACAGGTGCGTGGCCGCGTGATCAACGATGTTTTTCTTGTACTCAATAGTAAGTAAGACATCCCAGGGGCGGAGCTGATTTTCCAATTCACTTGTGGACGCAATGCTCGGTCCCCAATAACAATGTGCAATTGCGGGGGAGAGAATTTTGGGGGCGCCGGGACTGCGCCAAGGTTTAAAAGCAGCGCCAATGGCCAAGCTAGCATCTGTGCAACCGGGCATGATGAAGACCTGCTCAAAGAGTTTCTCGTTGGCGAGCCGTCCGTTAAATACCGTGTTTTGTCCGCAACCGCCGCCTATGCACAGTTTCCGCAACCCGGTGAGTTTTTGGTAGTGGCGCAACACATGCATCGCGCAGGTCTCAAATATATCTTGAATCGCGGCTGCCAGGTGCTTGTGTGAGGCGTCGAAGATTCCAGGCGTCGTTGGCGGTTTGATAGTTTTTCGTATGGTGGCGCCTAGCCCATCTAGATCAATGTCAAAAGAACCTTCAGCTTGCAATTGTATGTGCTTTGAGAATAACTCTGAAAAGTGATCAGGATCGCCATAGGGAGCGAGCCCCATGACCTTGTAGTCGTCGCCGTAGCCGTAGCCTAAGGTGGCTAGTGGTTCACTGTACAAGAACCCCAACGAACCGCTGCCCATAGAGTCCTTGCCTGCGGCGTTGTAGAGAGGTGGAAAGTCTTTGTGCTTGGTGATGGAATGCCGATTTGCAAACCATATTGCTGTAGAGATAAGATCGCCGTGACCGTCATAGCTAATGACGAGGCTGTCATCGAATCCCGATAGAGCATGGGTGGCAATGGCGTGGGATTGATGGTGCGGGACGAGTGTTATGTCCGGGAGTGTTTGTTGTCCGAACTCAGCAA
>JAESTW010000237.1 GCA_016763395.1 Kofleriaceae bacterium | reverse complement strand
TTCTGGTGTTCTACACCAGAAACCTAGCAATCAAAGACTGCCACCACTGGCGCGTGGTCGGACGCCCCTTTGCCCTTGCGTTCTTCGCGGGCGATCGTCGCCGACACACATTGGCCGTAGAGCGAGGGAGTTGCATAGATGTGATCTATTCGCAGCCCTTTGTTCTTGGGAAAGCCCAACATTCGGTAGTCCCACCAACTGAAGTTCGCGTCTTGGCAGTGTTTTCGATAGCAGTCGGCCAATCCCCAATCCACGATTTTTTGCAGGGCTTGACGCTCCAGGTCCGTACAAAGCAAGCCGCCCTCCCACAAGAGTGGATCGTGAATGTCCCGATCCTCTGGGGCGACGTTCCAGTCACCGCATAGAGCCAAAGGCGTGTCCGAGGATTCAGCCCTGTTTAAGTACGCGCGCAAGCGGGCCAGCCATTCGAGTTTGTACTGGTACTTGTCGCTCCCTACAGAGCTGCCATTCGGTGTATACGCAGAGAAGACCCGGACGCCGGACACAGTAGCGCCAATAAATCTCGCTTGACTGTCATCGCCGCCGTCGACAAAGCCGCGGACAACATCGGTGGCGGGAACCTTGGTCAGGAGCGCAACTCCGTTGTACGTCTTCTGCCCGTGTACAACTGCCTGATAGCCAACACTGGCGAGATCCTCGTGGGGGAAAAGCTCGTCGACGACTTTGCTTTCTTGCACGCAGACAACATCGGGCTGGTTCTCGTCTAGCCACGAGAGAACCCGGTCTTTGCGCGCCCGAATCGAATTGACATTCCAACTAACAATCTTGAACAAAATGGCTTCCTCTGGTGGGTGTGCGACATCTCCTTGCCGATATCACTATTCCATGCGATACGCTTAAAAGGTCGCGGCAAGTGCGACCCAAGGAATACCCTATGAGCACCGAACTTCGCCACTGTTCTACGACTTCTACGCCTACGCTGTCGAAGATCTTGTCTCTGGGCTTGTCACTGGGCCTAGCCTGCGTCTGCGCCTGTGCCCCTGAAGCGCAGGACCGAAATCCTGCGATATCTCAGAGCCAAGAGCCGCTGATTGGTGGAGATGTTACCGATGGAGACCCTGCCGTAGTCGCACTCTTGCTCGGTAGCAATCGCTCTTTCTGTACCGGAACACTGATTTCTCCGACGGTCATTCTAACAGCTGCTCACTGTATCGACGATCTGGGCAACGATCCCAATGCCCGGATATTCTTCGGTGGAGATACCCGGGGGACTGGCCAAACTTTCTCTGTAAGGGCCAAGAAGCAACATCCAATGTGGACCGGAAACTTAGCCAACGGTCACGACGTCGGCATGTTGGTTATGGACTTTCCGCATCCAAATCCGGACATTGCGAAAGTGCTTAACACTTCTCCTATCTCCGAACATATCGCAGAGCCCTATCGCCATGTCGGCTTTGGTGTCTACGACCGAGAAACCGGCGCAGCAGACGGACAAAAACGTACTGGTACTGTAAGCATTACAAGTACCCAGGGCGACGCCATCATCAGTGGTACTTCTCAAATTTCGGTGTGCTTTGGTGACTCGGGGGGCCCCGCCTTTCTCACAATTGATGGCCAAGAGGTAGTCGCGGGCATCCACTCCTTTACTAGCGGGTCCGAGTGCTTCCCGCCCAATGGCGATACCGACGTACAAAAATACGCAGAGGAATTCATCCTTCCCTGGGTCCAAGAAAATGACCCTAGCTGTGCTCTGGATGGCATTTGTGGCAAAATTGGATGTTCGGACGATCCGGACTGCCAGCCTTGTGGCCCGGACGGAACATGTACTGAGAACTGTGAATTGCCCGACCCGGACTGCTCTGTTGTAGCCGTCGGAGGAATCTGCCGAGCCAACAGCCAGTGCACCTCGGACATCTGTGTTGCCTTGCGCACCGACCCGGACTATCGCTATCGCAGCGAAGCATGTGATCTGGGCGGTGATACATGCGCTGACGGCATGACCTGCAAAAGCTCGGCCCCATTCGGCGACATCTGCGTGTTCGATGGCGACCCTCCGGGAATTCTGGGTGACACCTGCGATATCCCTGCCGAATGCGGCTCGTACCAATGCGCCGACAACGCCTGCGTGGTTCCGTGCAATGTCGGCGCCGGCCTTTTGTGCCCCGAGAAATTCGACTGTGATACCCGTGATGACGGAGCCAACTTCTACTGCTTTGCTCCCCCATCTGAGAGCGGCGGATGCCAAGTGTCCTCCGCAGGATCCCAAAACGGCTGGCTGCTGGGATTTGCCATACTGCTGCTTTGGGTTCGCAGACGCCGCAATAGTGCAAAATACCTCTCAGTGTGAGACTGCCCCTTGTGGGAGATTCGCGACTTTGGCACTATGCGGCAATGAGCGAATTGAGTAGAAGTAATAGCTTGTGCCGCTTTCGTCGATTTATTACAGGCGCAGCCCTCTTTACAGGTCTATGCATGGGCGCAGAGGGCATGGGCGCTGAGGCGCAAGCCAATGGTCGCTTTCCAGCATCGACCAATGCTCAATTCCAGCCAGCGAGTAGCGATGTAATCCTCTTGCCAACGACCTTTGGGCTACTTGTCTCGAGTGACGATGGCGCGCAGTTTCACTGGGTTTGCGAGGAGGCAATAGGCTACGGCGGTACCTACGACCCAGATTATGCAATCAATGGCGACGGTACCATCTACGCGACAACGTTCAATGGTGTTCAAGTCAGCCGTGATGGCGCCTGTACTTTTTCGGACACCGAATTTTATGGAGACTTGTCCGGTGGAAACACGCCGGTGCTGCTCGCCCCAGGATATTTTGTCAGCGAAATTGAAGTTGGCAGCGATGGTCGTATCTGGGCCGCGACCTCAACCGGGGCCGACTCCAACAACATCTACATTAGCACTGATGGCAACGCCTTTCGCAGTACCAACGCCTTTCAAGAAGTTGCTTGGTGGAAGAGTTTGCGGGTGTCGACAAGCAATCCCGACCTTGCCTACGCCGCCGGCTATCAAATCCCCGGCTCCGATCCAGTGACTCCTGCCAGGGCCTTGCTCTACAAAACAACTGATGGCGGTACTAACTGGACTGATTTGGGCACCACCTCCTTTGCCTTCGGCAGCCAGCCGAATTTGGTTGTTATGGGCATTTCGCCAACCAATTCAGATATCGTCTACGCAAAAGTCTTAGCGGCGAGGACTCCTGAGGGCGATGATATGTATCGCAGCAGTGATGGTGGACTCAGCTTTACAAAAGTCCTTGAAATGAATGCGGTGATTTCTGCCTTCGTCGTGCGAAGCGACGACAGTGTTGTCGTTGGGCAAGCAACACCGTGCGCCGACGACTTCAGCACACAGCCCGATGCGGCTCTACCCACCAAAGGTTGTGTTCGAGTTTCTCCCGATGGCACCGAGAACAGTTGGACGACCCCAGTCGAGGAACCCAAGATGGGTTGCATCAACGAACGAGGCTCGGACAACAAGCTCTTCGCCTGCGGACATAACTGGGAACCAGACAACTTTGCTCTCGGCTACTCAGAGGACAACGCGCAGAGCTGGACAAAAATCGTTCGCCTAGGAGATGTCACCGGGCCACTTTCCTGTCCAGTAGGTACAATACAGAACGAATGCGAGCTCACTAGCTGGCCCGCCGTCTGCACTATGCTCGGCATTTGCGTGGGTGGTGACCCCGACGCCGGAATTGGGCCAGGCGAACAAGATGGAGGACTGACCGTCATCCCTCCGGAGGACGATTCCTGCCTCGGCTGCCAATCGGGAAACTCTGGCGGACTCCCCTTTGCAGGCTTCGTACTGGCGATGTACTTCCTCGCCTTCCGACGCCGGACTCGCAGCCAAGAGTAGCGGCGCAACAATACCAACCAGCATCAAGTCACCGGACATCTGAGCATCAAGTTCCCGGACGTTCGTCAAGGTGGCTTGCTCGCCGGTATGGAGGTTACCTGTAACTGAGCGCGTGTACGGTTCCACCTAAGGTGCTAACAATCACGAGGTCACCACTGATGGTAGGGCTAGAGGTCAAAGGCGAGCCGATATCATGCTGCCAGAGTTCCACACCTGTATCGGCATCAAGTACCCGAAGAATGCCATCACTGCCTGCAGTCCAGACTTTTCCATCGACCCAAATAGGCGCAGTACTCAGTGCACCGCTCTGGCCATCATAGTGAGTTAGCCGGACGTTGCTGTCGTTCCCCTGGTGGGTCCACTGCCACACTCCTGTAGCCAAGTCGATTGCAATCAACTCCCCTCGCAGGGATGGCAGGAACAGTTTCCCAGCTCCAACCGCTGGCGTTCCGCCCGAAAAATACCCCCATCCAAACGTGCCTCCAACCGGTAAACGACTCCACTGTACTTCTCCTGTCACAACATCTAGAGCTGTAACTTTCAGCAGTTCATTTACTACATACACAATGCCATCCACGATAAGTGGTGAGCCTTGTACACCCAGTACTGGTTCATAACCGGTTTGCCATAGCCTCGTTCCAAGCTCACGGTCAAAAGCAAACAGCCCGCCTTTTCGATTAACAGGAATCACGACAACATTATTTCCCACAGTTGGTGATGCATACGATGCCCAGGGATCATAGCTAGTACCAGAATAAGGCTCGTCTACGGACCATACAATCTCACCGCTTGCAATTTCGATAACAACCAACTCGTGACCTCCGCCAGCGATAACAGTATCTCCATCGATCGTGGGCGATGAATACATAATTCGCTCGTTGGCCGGACTGTTCAGTGCCAACTCATATTGCCACTGCACTTGGCCCGTTGCCGCGTCCAAACAATGCAAGGTGCCATCCTGAGAGATAAACATGATCTTGCCCTGCGCCGCTGCCGACGCGTTTCGGACAGAGAAACCAGTTGTGAACTCCCAAAGTGTTTCTCCGTTATCTGGATCAAGGGCAACTATTCCTCCCTTGGTACCTGCACCAAAATCTGAAACCGACATAAAAATTCGGCCATCAGCTACAATGGGTGAGCCACTGTTGATAGAACCGGACACGGTGGTAACCCAACGTGTAAATTCAGGCATTGGGTGAGGCCATTCCGCTTGGCCTAGATGTGCTTTGCCCCCCTGATGCATCGCCCATTCCCCAGTCTCAATCGGGTCGCTATCTCCGATTTCAATGGTTCCCCCTAGGTTCTTTATCGTGTTGTCCTGATAGAAAATTTCGACATCAACCTGAAACTGTCCATCTATACAAAGAGGTAGTTCCCCGCTTGTGTAGGTCCAGTCACTTTTTTGGACAAGGGAGACTTCTCCAAGCGTTTCAATTTGTGCCCGCACCTGTGTGATAGGGCTTTGTCCTTTTGCAGAAACGATAACCCTAGCTTGGCAACTCGGAGACACATGATTGTTGATTGCGGGCGACAACAGAGTCTCAAAGGGGGCGTTCACAACATGTTTGTGAACAATATCGAAACCGCCACTTTCTCTCTTGGTTAGTACGCGGTAACCAGCGGGTGTCCGATCCACCCCTCCCATTGCAAAGGGCTGGGTATTGTACTCCACAAAGTTACCGTGATCGATAGTCCGATTTGTATGCATATGTCCGGTCAACAGGATGTCGATATCCAACAAGAGCAACCTATCGAGAAACTCTTGATACGGCGGGGCATGCATGAGTACTACAACATCGCGATCGTCTTGGATTGCCGCGATTGTCATCGCAAGAAACTCCGCTCGCTCATTCTCCTGCGCGTCATTGACTGGAGTACCGTCGTTGAGGACGACGAAGTGAGTGCCACCAGAATCAAAAGAATAAGACGGTGGTCCAAAATGCTCACGATACGCTACTCCGCCGTCATACCAGTCGTGGTTTCCGGGAATTGGCACGAAGGTTACACCTGTTGAATCAATTGCTTGCTGTATCAGTGCGAAGTGTTCTGGTTTGTTGGGTTGAGTAATATCTCCGGTTACTGCAATAAACGATGGCAGATTCAATTGTGATTGGGATTGTGTCAGCGCCAGTATTTGGTCTTCCACGGACATGGCCTTAATCCCAGCATGCGTGTCCGAGGCAACAACAAACGAGAAAGGGCCGTCGAAGGTATTTTCAGGAACTGCGATATCTACCGAAAATTCGGGTCCCGCGGGAACCAACTGCCAATGTGGACCAGGCGCCATCTGATCGGTGCTGCGTACCCAAACAATTCCATCCCGATCTCGCGCCGGCAGTGAGTACTCTCCGCTAGAGTTGGTCGTCACCGACAGCCCTGTTTCGAAAAAGACTTTGACCCCAGCCGCCAAGGTATCTCCATCCGAGAAAACCCCGTCGTTGTCACGATCTACAAAAACTCGCCCCGGACAACTGGCCCCATCAGAACAGCTAGTGGTAGCGTCGAGAGCCATTGCGTCGACCAGCCTTGCTGCATCAGGCAATGTTAGCGGACCTGATGTATTGTCACCGCAACCTAGCAAAACAAGTAGTAAACCCCCCCAGCGATTCATAGGTGGATACACTATCACTTCCCGCTCCTGTACATCAGATCATGTCCCTAATTCCGCACTGTGGGCGATCGCAGTATGTTGTTTGTCCCAACGCTCGTTGCCACCAGCAACAACAGTAAAGGTCAGCTCTGCGCCAGAAGAAACTATTTTTCGGTGTGTCGAAATCGACGAGGAATAGCAATGGTATTTCGAGGACTCAGCGGCAGGGTCGACTCCCCCCGCTGAGGTGGACAACTTAACCAGAATTATTCTGAGCGGAATGCGCTGGGTCAAACCCGTAAAACTTCTTCAACTCCTCGTATAAATCTGGGGTGTCCTCAGACATTTGCTCAGGCTTCTCAAAAAACGACTCAGTAGCTACCGCGAAAAACTCTGCCTCATTGGTGGCTCCATACATCCGCAAGACCTTGCGCTCTGTACGTTTTCCCTGGCGCAATCGTTGGTAGTGATGATCGAGCACAAGTGCCCACTGTCGATAGTCCTCGCGTGCGCGTAACTCAGGAGTGCCATCAAAGCGCCCGGTGTTTCGATCCAACACGTGAGCGAACTCATGAGTTGCGGTGTCGTGTCCGTCCGATGGGTTACTGAGACCTCCCAGGACTGCATCCCAAGACAACACCACGGTCCCCCACGCGTGAGCCTCTCCAAAGACCACGCTCTCTTCTTCTGGATGATGATAGTGGCTGGGATACATAACAATTTCACTCAGGCGATCGTAGATCGAATCGTCTAGGTAAATCCCCAACCGGACAGCAGCAGCGGCTACCACCACTCGAACCTCATCATCGATTTCCATCCCGCCCGCTTCAATCCAGTGCTTCTCCCACACGAATATTTTCAGCTGGTGAAGAAAACGCGTGCGCTCAGAGGCGGACAATCTCTCAAAGAATGGAACTCGTTCTCGCAAAATAGCCAACCACGGCTCGGGAAATGGTCGCTCAGCAAGAGAGCGCCGGCGCCACCAACGAAGGATTCCAAACATTGGACCTATCCTAACAACTTCATGGAAGTGGGGCTGGACTGCAACATCATTGTCGGTGGAGTGTCGTATTGACACTACAAATGGGAATACTTGCCAGGCTGGCACTTGTTGCACCTCGTCAGGCCCAGAAAATACCCTTGTTTACCACTCTCCTTGCTTTCACTCCCTGGCCTATCTATTGCAAAATGCCAAATCCCCGATGACCGCCCTCATTCAAGTCGAAAACCTGAAGCGTCACTACGTTATGGGAGATACCACCGTGAAGGCCGTCGATGGCGTTAGCTTTGATATCGAACACGGCGAATACCTCGCCTTCGTGGGGACCTCCGGGTCGGGCAAAACCACCCTTATGAATATCCTGGGATGTCTCGCCAGACCGAGCGCGGGAACCTACTCCCTCGGCGGACGCTTGGTAGCTGAGCTGTCGGACGACGATCTCTCTGCCTTGCGCAATGAGAATATCGGCTTCGTCTTTCAAAATTTCCAGCTCTTGCCAAAATCAAC